>NZ_JBVBZF010000451.1:0-2249 GCF_057447755.1 Fusibacter sp.
ACACCAAGCTCCAAACAATTGCCATGAGCTTGAGTTACAAGATTTTGTCTCATAATTCTGAGTCCATTATTTTCAAATGGTGCCATAAACAAATCATAAATATTCATTTGGGTCACATCCTTTGTTTTATTCTTTTGTCATTATTTGTAGAGACAATTCACAATTTTGATCTCTGCAAAACCAATAACACATATCATTTAAAACACCCTTTTATGGTGAACGACGAGTGCCACTTTGAAGCATATACTTCTTTTAATTACTCTACCACAAAGTTCCAAAAAAAAGTTGCACTTTTTAATGAAATATTAACTTTTTCATATACGGACTATAGGCTATAATAAATTGTAACCTTTCGTATATCAAAACATTTTATTAGGAGTACATAAATGAGAACTATTGTAACATTTTTTAAAGATAAAAAAGCATTGATCGCTATGATTTTAGCGCTCTCCCTCCCTGCAATAATTGAAATGGGCTTAAACACACTTTTAGGGGTTGCCGATGTGGTCATGCTTGGGCAACTCATTGGATCAAATGCAATTGCCTCAGTTGGTTTTTCAAATCAGATCATGTACCTCTTGATTTTCACCTTTTCGGCCTTCAACACGGGTGCCATTGCCATGATTTCAAGAGCCTATGGTGAAAAAGACTATGACAAGCTCAAGAACATAGCAGAACAAAATGTCATTTTGAACCTCATAATTGGTATCATCATTATGGTCATATCCCTAATGACGAGAGAGCTCATATTTACCATCTACGACATTGAACCCGCAATATTTGCTGACGCAGTGACTTACTTTACAATTATCCTTATTGGTTTTGTTCCCATGTTCTTATCTTTCTCCTTTGCCGCAATTCTAAGGGGTTCAGGAGATACTAAGACGCCTATGAGAATTACAGCACTTGTAAATGCCTTAAACGTCATTGGCAACTATGTCTTAATCACAGGATGGGGGCCTTTTCCTGAACTTGGAATTGCCGGGGCAGCACTTTCGACTTCATTATCAAGACTAGTCGCAGTATTGATTTATATCAACCACCTCTATTTCAAAGACCATGATTTTAAGTTAAAATTCAGACTAATCTTCGATACCAAGATTATAAGGCCTCTTTTTAGAATCAGCTTACCAGGTGGGATTGAGCAAGCACTAATGCAATTATCATTTGTTATAGTAGGTATTTTCATAGCTGAACTTACTACAAGTTCTGAGGCACTCTTTAGAATTTTAATTCAAATAGAATCCTTGTCCTTTATGCCAGCAGTGGGTTTCTCCATCGCAGCAGCAACTTTAGTCGGAAAATCGCTTGGTGAGAAGGATATCCAAAAGGCGACAGAGGTTGGCTACACAGCTTCCTTTCTTGGCATGTCCTGGGGCATCTTTATGGCCATTATTTTTCTAGTCTTTCCAAGTGCCTTAATTGCATTCTTTACGCATGAAAGTGAAATCATATTACTCGGCATACCGGTGATGCCTTTCCTAGCCATCAATCAACCCGGTTTAAACTTCATGATCGTAATAAGCGGTGCCCTGAGGGGTGCTGGTGACACGACTAAAGTCATGGTTTATACCATATTGAGATTATGGTTGTTCTTCGTACCACTTTCATATGTTTTCATACTCTACTTTGGAAATGGTGTTGCCGGTCTTTGGCATTCGGAGATTATTTCCATACTCTTATTTGCAAGTGCCTTATTTTATAGGTTTAAAGGAAAAAAATGGGCTGAGATTAGGATTGAATAGCATAATGCCTTCATGAACACTCACCAAATTGCATATTTCTTAAAGTGTTACATGTATCACATAAAATGCTAGCCTTTTAATGTGTAAAAATTGTTACTGTGTTAATGGATTTTACAAAAAACAGCACACCATTATTGGCGTGCTGTTTTTTTATGATATGCTCTTTTCAAATTTTAGATTGAGTAGCTTTGTTAATACTAAAATATATACAAAGCCGATCAAGGTGAATATCCAATATAAAGTCCCCTGTATCCCCGTATCAAGTAAGGCACTCAGTGACATGGCAGGCCAAAAACCTGGTAGAATTCCTACAATCCATTTAAAGGGTGCTGGCATATAAAAAGCTGCAAGTGGTAGCATAATGAGCATCCCCGAGCCTTTAACAATCGCAAATCCCTCTAGTCTATTTTTAGCGAAGCTGTTTATTAGGACCATATTGAAGGGTGCCGCTAAGGCCAGAAGTGCATTTAATATAATAGAGCTCATGAGGCTTAGCTTCATAAA
>NZ_JBVBZF010000452.1:0-2241 GCF_057447755.1 Fusibacter sp.
GGCCCCCTCAACAACACTACCTGTACCAAGTGCATACAGCTGCATCGATTGTAGTGGACCACAAGGCATCAATCCGTTTAACAAGCCAACAACAAATGGACTTTTACCTTGCTTTGCAGCATTCTTTGCCCTTATACTTCCAGGAATTTTAGGTATTAGACGCTTAATAATCTTATTGTCTACGAGCATATTGATGCCCATCAAAGTCATAAATATTCCTGCAAAAACTGGTATCAAACCGCCTGAAAATTGTACCGAAGCACCAATCCCCCCAACAATACCACCAATGACAGTATAAGAAACAATTCGACCTAAATTATAAAGGACAGCAGGCATATATGTTTTTTTGGTGCCTTGAATTTGAACACATTGAGAAATAACAATACCGCCACACATTGCAACACAATGTAACGATGTAACAAGGCCAATGAGAAACAAGGCTAAAAAGCTGATATTTGAGGGGATTTCAGGAATATAATTAAAGCCTACAGTGTTATTGATTATTAAAAACCCCGCAAGTAAAATCATAATCCAACCAATTGGATTGCCCTCTTTCTTAGTCACGAGAGGCGCTTCTAACTCATCAATATAATAGCCTTCTGATTCTATAGCGGCCTTTATCTCAGCTATATCCTGATCATTGCTGATTTCCATTACTAGCTGACCTGTTATATGAGATATCCTAAGTATTTTGATACCTTCAACTCTGCTTAAGGCCTTAGATACTATTGATTCACATCCTGAGCAAGTCATGCCCCTCACATTTAACGTGATTTTATTAGCCACAGTGTCCCCCTAAATCATTAATGACATACTAATGTAATTATAAACATAAATTGTGGCAAAATTATGTTCGTTTTAAATGGATTTTAGATATTTATAATTTTTTTTATTTTCTATGTTTAAAAGTAATATTTTCGTGGTATAATATCTGTGAAAATTGTAACGAATACAATTTTATATCGAATACAAAACAAGGAGATTATATAACATGAAAAAAGTGGTAATCGTAGGCACAAATCATGCTGGAACAGCTGCAACAAATACTATTTTAGATAATTCAAATAATCATCAGGTCACTGTTTTTGATTCTAACAACAATATTAGCTTTTTAGGGTGTGGTATGGCACTATGGATTGGCAATCAGATTGCTGGACCAGAAGGTCTATTTTATTCTAACAAGGAAACATTAGAGTCAAAAGGTGCTAAGGTATATATGGAAACACCAGTAACAAAAATTGATTTTAAGGCTAAAGTGGTCTATGGACAAAATGCTCAGGGCGAAATGATTCAAGAGCAATACGATGATTTAATATTGGCAACAGGTTCTTTACCGATCATTCCTAAAATTGAAGGTATGGAACTTGAAAACGTTCAAAAAGTAAAATTATACCAACACGCTGAAGTGGTTATTGAGAAACTCAAAAATCCAGAAATTAAAGATGTTGTGGTGGTTGGTGCTGGCTACATCGGTGTTGAACTCGCAGAAGCCTTTGAGCGACATGGCAAGAACGTAACCCTTATAGATATTGCAACAACTAGCTTACCTGCGTATTACGATGCCCCTTTCACTCAGTTGATGAATGAGAATCTTTCATCACATGGTATTAAACTGGCATTTGGTGAAACCGTTCAAAAACTTGTAGGTAATGGGAAAGTTGAAAGCGTCGTTACTGATAAGGCAACACATAAAGCAGATATGGTGGTTATGGCTATTGGTTTTAGACCAAATACCGAACTTGGAGCAGACCAACTGGATAAGTTCAGAAACGGTGCATACTTGGTCAACAAGAAGCAACAAACATCACTCCCAAATGTATACGCCATCGGGGATTGCGCTACTGTTTATGATAACTCAATCGATAACACAAGCTACATTGCACTTGCAACTAATGCGGTTCGTTCTGCAATCGTAGCGGCTCATAACGTTATTGGAAACGATATCGACTCTGCAGGTGTACAAGGATCAAACGGTATTGCCATCTATGACTTAAAAATGGTTTCAACGGGCATTACAGCTGAAAGAGCTAAATTGCTTGGATTAGATGTCTTGTATACTGATTTTGAAGACCTTCAAAAACCAGAGTTTATCACCGAAGAAAATCACAAGGTTAAACTCAGAATCGTTTATGACGCCAAATCTAGAATCATTCTAGGTGCACAAATGGCCTCGCATCATGACATGTCAATGGGAATCCATTTATTCTCACTTGCAATTCAAGAAAAAGTAACCATTGATAA
>NZ_JBVBZF010000453.1:0-2219 GCF_057447755.1 Fusibacter sp.
CATTTGCATTTTTAATAATAATTCAGACATAAAAAAACAGCTCCTTTTCATTTAGATAGAATAAGAATATCTAATTGACGAACTGTATGTCTAGGAGTAAGGCATTTAGAAGTCACCGCGCTAGCGGTTTAGTCCAACACGTCGGTTACCTAAATCACTCTGATGTCACAGCCCTTGCAGGGCAAGGACAGCGCCACTTTTGCCCTAAGGGTCAAAAGGAGTGACTTCGGTAATAGCGGGAACGTTATATGAAATGCTCTTATGAAATAAACATTACGACAGTATTCTCAATAAATAGTTATTTTTCTATTGACGCGGTGTGAACACCGGGGTATAATTAAATAGAGCGGTAGTTACACCGCGCGATATAATCATATATTTGAGATAGGAGGATTTATTATGCCAAGAGTACATTTATCACTTGAAGAAAGTCTGTTTAATCTATTAGAGGATGAAGCAAAAGAATTGAATATTTCAGTCAATGTACACATAGTGGCTTTACTAAACAAACTGAAAAATCCTAATACAGTAGACTATGCAATATTGTTATCAGAAACGGTTAAAGAAGCATTAGAATTTCCAATAGACAAAGAGTTTACATTGGTTGAATTAAAGACATTTTCAGAAATTTCAATGATGCATGCTACAATGGAAAATATTAAACCTTCAATGGTTAGAGCTGTAGTAGGAAAAATGTTTAATGCAGAGGTTCGAAAGGGTGCAATTGATAAGATTAAAAGGGTTTATAATGAAGATGGAAAACCAAAATTTAATAACAAAGCAGCAGTATATATTCATGTTGTATAAATACTATTATGTATGGAATCTTGTTAATCAGAAGATATAAAAGATAAATTTACAGTATTAAATAACTGAATGGTTTCATTAGAAACAGTATAAAATTATCAATACTATGATTGAAGCACTTCATATAACACGACTATTAGCAAAATCACTCTGATGTCACAACCCTTGCGTAGCAAGGGTTGCGACACTTTTACCGCTAAGGCGTTAAAAGAGAGCGACTTCTGTAATAGCGGGAACGTTATATGAAATATTTGATTAGATACATATTATTGTTATGGGGGAATGACCATGAATACGAATAGAGTACAAAGAATACAGGAAGATATTGATAAAATAAATAATACAATTACTGATAATAAACTTCCTATAAATGAAGTAGGAGAGTTAGTTAGTGAAATTGTCTATGCATATAGAGGGGATATTGATCAAATAACAGCTGGTTTGCAGAGATATTCGATGTATGGAGATAAGCAATATTATAATGATTTAAAAAAGTTAAAGGTAAAATTAGAACATTATTTAGCTAAATTAAAAGATGAAAAAGTCAATGGAAGTGATCCACATAAAAACACAATTAGTATAGTTAATACCAACAATAATGAGCTGACATCCAATACTGAGATTACAATATCAATCACGTTTGATCAAATAATTAACGAAACAGAGAATAATCCATATATTGGAGAAGATTTACGAAATGAAATGCTTGAAAATATAAAAAATTTACAGAATATATCTGAATCTACTGAATCCAATATTCAGAAATGGGCAAAAGTAAGTAAAATTCTATCTTGGATAAGTAATCAAGGTATTGATATTGGTTTAAAGTTATTACCATTAATTTTAAAATCATTTGAACAATAGGATTTTGTGTTTAACATAGAACAATCAAATACTTCATATAAACCAGCTAATTCTTGTCAAGCATCCAATCAAAAATAGTAATCATACTGATTTTAGGGCATGCTAAATAAACCTGTAAATATCAGGACAAAAAATGATAAAATTATGTTATCAGAACTTAAATGGAGTCTCTGATTTCATAATGCCAAAGATCATTCGGAGTAGTTTTGCAGAAGATGCTGTCATAGCAACTTTAGCTGGTTTACCAGAATCAATCATCTTATCGTAAAACGCTCTAAGTTCTTTGTTGGCATATCCATTGGCACGTTTACTAACACCTGCACATGCGTCTTGATAGAGTACTCTTCTGAGGTAAGGAGAACTACGCTTGGAGAGCTTACTATTCTTACCAGTAAACTTCCCAGACTGAAAGACTGAAGGATCAAGCCCAGCATAAGCAATCAACTGTTTTTTAGAATGAAAACGGTCAAAATTGCCGATTTCAGATAAAATCACCGAAGCTGTCACTTCTCCGATGCCTGGAACGGAGCGAAGAAGCTCATAATGAG
>NZ_JBVBZF010000454.1:0-2195 GCF_057447755.1 Fusibacter sp.
GCTGTAAAAAGACCAGCCAAAATAATATCTTTTGTTTTAATCGTTGAATTTTTCATATTTTCTCCCCTAGATGAATTTTTCATTCTCATTATAGAGGCGTTTTGTCCTTTTTGTAAGTGTCAGATTATCGGTTTTTAATAGGGACAGATTGGCAGCTACATTCTAAAAATCAGTGAAAATCAATCCCAAGTTGTAGAAAAATGTATTTTAATACGTATTTGTGTATATTTATTGCAGGCAACTTTGCGGCGTGCTATACTTCTCCAGGTGGAAATTTATAAATATATTCGGAGGATTATTCAATTGAACAAGTTTAAGTTTATTTCATTATCATTAGTAGGATTTGTCTTTTTCCTAGTACCCTTTACCTTTATGGGACAGAAGAAAATTGCGATTTCTCACATCATCAACTTTATCACAGGTAACTTCCTAAACACCTTCATCGGCTTTACGATGCTCTGTGCAGCACTTGTCATATTAGGGACTATCCTATTTAACACCTTAAAGCTCAAAGGGGATTTCTTAAATGACGTTTTCAAGACCTCTTTGCCAAACCAATTTTTAAGAGTCACAGGCTCAGGCTTATACCTTATGGTACTTCTAAATGGCTTTGAAGGTCATACATGGTCAAATATGATTCTCAATCCAAACACCGGCGGCGTCATGGCAGGTGACGGTGGGTTACTCACGACTTTATACATTACTTTCTTTGTTGGTCTACTGGCATTACCTTTGTTGACCCACTTTGGTTCTGTGGAATTCTTCGGCATACTACTGGGACCTGTGGTTAAAAAACTATTTGATGTCCCTGGATATTCTGCAGTGGATGCCATCGCTTCATTTGTTGGCGACGGTACCATAGGCATCGTGGTGACAGACACCCAGTATCAAAGAGGATACTATAACAGACGTGAAGCTTATATCATCGCAACGAGTTTTTCAATCGTCGGAATCGCCTTTGCCTCAGCCGTTGCAGAAGAACTGGGATTCTCAGATATCTTTCCTGTTTTTTATGGTACCATTGCCCTCATAACGGTGATTCTTGCCATGATCACATCAAAGCTGCCACTTAAAAAATTCGATTCGACATATTTTGAGGGCCGTACACAAAACGAAATCAAAATACCTGATGGTCAATCGGCATTTTCCTATGCGGTTTCACAAGCCACTCAAATGGCTTCTAGTACAAGTTTTCGTCAAGTTATAAAAGATGCCTTTAAGGGGGTTATTCACGTCTACGTAGGCTTCTTGCCCATTATCATGTTTGTGGGTACATTGTCCTTGATTGTTGCTGAATACACCAATTTTTTCAGTGCCATCAGTGCACCGCTAATTCCCTTATTCCAGTTTGCCGGTTATAGCACTGAAGTAGCTTCCATGATGGCGCCAGCTGCGCTCGTAGGATTCGCTGACATGTATCTGCCAGCACTCTTTATAGGCGAGTCGCTCTCAGATTCCTCAAGATTTTTTATAGGTGTTTTAGCATTTACCCAGCTCGTCTTTATGTCTGAGACTGGCATGGTTCTTGTCAAAAGTAAAATCGGCCTCAATTTCGGAGACGTCATTAAAGTCTTCCTCTTCAGAACGGCCGTATCAATACCACTCCTATTTATTGTGACCAATATTCTCGTCCACTTAGGATTGTTTGCCCATTAAATCGACTTTCGTAAGTTGAAAAATTCTTGGTCCAGCCAATTTTCGCTGATGCTGTTTGAAGAGTACACTTCTCATCACAGCTTTTGGCCCAAATTTTGTCGTATAGAAAATGCTCTCGTCGGTATACTGACAAGAGCATTTTTATTATCGCTTATCTATTATTTCGATGAAGCAGTCTCATTTTAAAGTTTCTTATTCGTGACATATAAGTACTCGTATAAATCACACCAATAATCAGCACGGCAAAAGACATGCTATGTCCGGTTGAAGGTGCATTAAAAACCAATTTATTTTCCAATATGCCTTTTCCCTGTTCGAAAGGCGATACAGTTATTGCATATGTTTATCCAACTTCAACCATTCTATTTTCAGCCATATAGGCTTTCAGTTCCGCTAATCGTTTTAAGGCTTCCGCTCTTCCAAGCTGATAAACGCGTTCTAGCTCTTCTGGATTTTTTTCTACTTTACCAATATCTAAAGTTTCACTTGGACAAATCACAAACAGGTCTCCTAAAGATTCTTTTTTTCGAATGTAATCA
>NZ_JBVBZF010000455.1:0-2183 GCF_057447755.1 Fusibacter sp.
ATGTAGAACCTATCCTTTTGAACCTCATATAGAGGCAGGTGCGTTGTCCCTAGTGATTGAAAAGGACCAGATTCATGCATGTCCCTTACTTGAGATGATTCCTCAGTGGCGAAGTGAATTTATTGATGGTATCTATCAGGGCTGGCTAGAGCTCATAAAAATTCCAATCATCAAATATCACATTTTATATTTCTCTAAAGAGCGGTCTGAAATGGACAATATCAGCAGTCGTTATACTGGCGATGGCTGGCACAAGTGAAATATTAAAAGTACCTTCACGACTAGCGTATCAGCGATGAGCATACGAGAGAAGTGGATGGTACTTTTTTAAAGGACGTGATTGACTTTATATAAGTGTATGGTTGTGATTAATGGGTAATATATAGATGAACCATCAATTTAGAGGGGTGTTACATATGAAAAAAATACATAACATATTTAGAGTAGTGAGTTTACTCTTGGTTTTAGTATCTATTTTTGTTTTCAAATTAAGGCCTGATTCACATTATGATTTTCTGTTGGATCTTTATATTCCTTTAAGCATTGTTTTTTTAAGTGTCTATGAACTCATTTTGATACAGGATAGAAGACTTGGCTTATCAAAGATTCTTCAACTTTTTATGCTCATGACCTTACTGTTTTCCAGCCTATATCATATACAAAAACACTTTTTACATCTGGGCAATTCAACGCTTTTGATTGGAGAGTTTATCATCATTACCTTAATTTTAATTTTCGATAATGAGGATTTTGCCAAAATAAAAACGAAGAGCTTGGTCGTTTTTTGTGTTGCAGTGATCATGGTCATCTCACTTGATTTTTGGATTGCCTTCCTCATGTCATCAGCGGAACTTTCGCAATCGATGTTGACCTTAGGCAGGTATCTTGAACTTGTTCTTTTTATTGGATTTATTATATTGTTGACCCTAAGAGGGGTTAAGGTCAAGAGAACTTTGTTTTTTACAAGTAGAGGGATTATTTGGACCATATTGATCTTGGGCGTAATGATATCTTTTATACCAACCCATGTTGACCCTATGTCACTTGAGAACCTCTCGATTTTTATGAAGTGGTTTGCATATTTATTGCTCATTGATTTAATCATCTCGAATCTAAAGTCAGATATGCAGGTTGCAGATGAAATGTATATGACAGATTATTTTCAAGCCTTTCAAAAGAACGTCAACGCCTTTATGTTGATTCAAAAAAACAACAATGCTCAGTACATTATCAAAATGCTCAACCCAATTGCTCAGAGGGTTTTGCAGTTGAAACAACAAGGTGCTCAAAGCTTTACCTTTGATGATTTTTTTGAACTTGACCTTGATTTTAATAAAAGTTTAAATGAAGTCGGGACGCATATGCTCCTAGACAAACGTGTTCAGAGAATGGATCGTAGTGCCTTTTATGCAGATATCCAAATCCAGACCATTCACCGATTTGATTTGCGTTTTAGTATCGTAGATGTCAGAGACATCACAAAACGCAAGGAAATTTTAAAAAAAATTGCCATTAGAGAGTCTGTTTTTCGAAATGCAGTTGAGGCAATTATGATTGTTGACGAAAACAACACCATAATTGATGTTAATCCTAGCTTTGAAAAAATATATCAATATAGTCGATATGAATGTATTGGCAACAAACCAAACTTTATTAAGTCAGGCATGATGTCAGAAGCTTTTTATAATAAAATGAAAAATGAAATTGAAGAAAAGGGGTACTTTCAGGGTGAATTCATCAATAAAACCCAAAGCGGTGATATTGTAACCCTCAATCAGAGTATTACAAAGTTGTTTTTAGAGGAAACGGATGAATACTATTATGTATCAATAGCCTCCGATATTAGTGAAAAGAAAAAGTCAGAGGCCATTATTTTTGACTTGGCCTTCAAAGACAGTGTTAGCAAAATTTATAATCGAACATTTTTGCTTCAAAACAAGCATAAGTATAACTACCAAGTGGCCGCACTTATTACCATTACGGACTATAAGTTGTTAATTGGCTATTTTGACAAAGAGTTTTTAGACCTACTTATAAGCACTCTGGTTAGAAAGCTTGAAAACCTAGTTGACTATGGGAACCTTTTTCAGTGGAGTGAAAATCAAATTCTTGTGCTTTTAAGAGACCACGAAGAAGCTGTGGATGCACATTTTCAACAGGCAATTATGCATTTATATGATGAG
>NZ_JBVBZF010000456.1:0-2171 GCF_057447755.1 Fusibacter sp.
ATCCGCATTAGGATCTAGCATGGTTTGAAGCTTTAAGCCCAATGTTTTAATTTCATTGCCCGTTGCCACATATTTTGAAACATCCATAGCCTTGCCTCCTCTTTAAACCGCAAGCGTTTGACTGAGTCTAATTTAACTTTCCTCTTAAAATCTCAATTGCCTTTTGTAACTGATTGTCATCTTCGTCTGTCGGGTTTTGAATATCAGCATAATGTTCATCAAGTGGCACAACCACATCAGGTTCAATCCCAATTTTATGAATGTTCTTTCCATCTGGCGTAAAGTACTCTGAAGTTGTCAACTTGAATCCTGTCTCATCTGAAAAAGGTTTAACCACTTGAACGACACCTTTACCAAACGTTGTAACGCCTATGATTGTTGCAGCATCGTTATCTTTCAAAGCCCCTGTGAGGATTTCAGATGCACTTGCTGATCCCTGATCGACTAAAACAACTAATTTCACATCAAATTTCTTACTATCAGATTCAAAGCGTTCATTGTCTCCGTTTCGACTTTCTGTATAGACGATAAGCGATTTGCCAAGTAAACTATCCGCAATTTTAACACATTGGTCTAAATAGCCTCCTGGATTTTGTCTTAAGTCAATCACAACACCCTTTGCACCGTCTGCAACCAATTCCTTCATATGCTTATTGAATTCCTCAGCTGAATTCTCATCAAACATTGAAAGTCTCAAGTATCCCAATTGATCATCTAACATTCTAGATTTGACAACCTTAACATCTATCCATGCCCTAATGATATCTACATCAAATTTGTCTTTGATTGAAGGTCTGTAAATCGTCAAAGTCACTGGCGTACCCGGTTCCCCTTTTACCTTTGAAATGGTTTCATCCATAACCGAAGCATTCACAGGTTCACCATTGACAGCGATGATGAGATCCTTCGCCATGAGTCCAGCACGATCTGCTGGTGTATCCTCAATCGGTGAAACAATTTCAATCTCATTGTCCTCATTTGGTGTAAGGTATATACCAATGCCTGGATACTCACCTGATGATGATTCCATGTAGCTCTTAAATTCCTCTTGATTCATGAAAAGTGAGTATGGATCTTCAAGCACACTGAATATACCCTTTTTCATACCTTCAAGCATTAATGCGTCATCTACTTCCTTGTAGTAATTTTTCTCAATGTAATTTTTTAATATTTCAACTTCCTCATATTGATTGATTGTGGATTGATATTTATCAAAATCAGCCCTGGATATGACAACCTTATCGCCTAGATCCACTTGCATCATCGTCGTTGCAAAGAAAGTGATTCCACTACTTGCAATTATAAGTAAAAGTGACAATATTAAGACATTTATTTTTTTCAATTTAAGCACCTCAGTTTCCTTTAACATATTTTAGAGGATCTACATACTCACCATTTACTCTGACTTCAAAATGACAATGGGGTCCAGTTGAATAGCCCGTATTTCCTGATTTTGCAATAAGATCGCCTTTATTTACCTTTTGTCCTACTTTTCCAATGAGATCGTCATTATGACCATAAAGCGTTGTATAGCCACCACCATGATCCAAGATAATCACCTTTCCATATCCGCTATACCAACCCGAGTAAATAACAGTTCCCGACTGTGCGGCAACGACATTCGAGTTTCGAGGGCTGGAAATATCAATCCCCGTATGCATTTTGTAGGTTTTTGAAATTGGATGCAGACGATTGCCAAAGAGTGAGGTAATGGTAAACTGTCCTGGAACAGGCCACATCATTTCACCACCAACATAGGTTTTGGCAAGCTGTAAATTTTTGATAACAGCCGTTAAAGAATCTGCCTCGTTTAAGAGTTCGTCTTCTAACTCCTCTAGAGATGCCTGGTCCTTTTGTAGCTGCTCTTTATATGAAATCAAGGATTTCAAATCCTTTTCAAGAGCACTTTGCTTGTCCTTTTTAGAGCTCAATAATGCAAGGAGTTCGGCTTTAAAGCCCTCAAGTTCAATCTTTTTCTCTTCAATGATGTCTCTTTGCTCTTTCAAAAATACAATAAGGTTTTGATCATGAACCAGTATTTTTTGAATCATATCAATTCGAGACAGTAAATCTGTAAAATCCTCTGAACCGAATAGGACTTCAAGATAGCCTATCGAACCTGTTTTATACATAACCCTAAGGCGATCGTTTAAAAGTTCGTTCTTCTCTCC
>NZ_JBVBZF010000457.1:0-2151 GCF_057447755.1 Fusibacter sp.
GCTATCGTTCCTCTATTTCTGATTTGCGTTGAACCCACTTTACTGGCTGCGATAGACAATGCTGGCACATGCTTTTTTATAATTTTAGACTCTTCTATTGTCGTCAATGTCACCAATGCACCAATTACGATTTCTTGTGCATTCTCGGTGATGTTTTTTAACGACTTGATTCCAGAAATATCAATTATTCGATTAAATCGCTCTGGATGATTTCTAAGCTTAATCATAAAATCAGTACCACCCGCGATAATTCCAGTGTTTGAATCATTTTCATACAATAACGTCGATAAGGCTTCAATTGAAGTGGGCATATGATAGTTCAAAAAAGACAAATTAAACACCTTCTTTCTTAACAACGGCTTGGACTGCGTCCACAATTTTATTATAGCCAGTGCATCGACATAAATTCCCTTCTATTGCCCTTTTAATCTCATCTTCAGTTGGATTTGGTTCACGCATTAACAGGGCTTTACAAGATAAAATCATTCCCGGCGTACAAAATCCACATTGAACTGCGCCGTTATTAATAAAAGCCGTCTGTATGATATCTAACTCTCCACGTTTCTCCAAACCTTCCACCGTGATAATTTCACTGCCTCTAGCCTGCATTGCCAATAAAGTACACGAGGCAATTGCCCGTTGATCCATTATTACAGTGCAAGCACCACATTCACCTTCTGAACACCCTTCCTTGACACTCGTCAGATTTAATTTTGACCTCAGGACATCCAATAACCGATCATGTGCTTCCACCTCAACTTTGACTTCATCCCCATTCACATTCATTTCAAGTAACAAATAAACACCTCCACAGTCATCAATAACTTTCCACTTTATATCTATATTTTAATGAAGTCACGTCAACGAACCGTCAAAATATTTTAATTTGTAAAAGAAAAAGCGGCATTTTTTTGATGCCACTTAAACATTTTGATGAAGAATTTCATTTCGTATTAAGTTCAATTTTTCATCTTCATATTGACTATTCAGATAGCTTTGATAATAATCTGCTTTTTCAAGACAATACTTGGCATGTTCATAGTCTTTCTGTTTTAATGAAAGCATTGACATATACCCCCAAGCAAGAGCACGGCCCCATTGAAAATCAAACTCCTCATAGAGTTCAATCGCCTTTTTGAAGTACCCTCCAGCGCTATCTAAGTCACCACTTTCATAGTATCCTTGACCTAAACTTGAATAAAACAGGGTCAATCGATCGATATAACCATAGGTTTCTGCTAAGGTTACTGCCTTTTCATAATATATAATCGATTGCCCATAATGTTTTTGATATCTTTGACTCTCACCTAAGTAGTAATAACTCGCCATGATGTTCAAAATATAACGTGGCCTTTCTTTTAAGCGTTCAAATAAGTTAATAGCGCCTTTTAAGAAGTTCTCGCCACGCTGATAATCCCCTTTAAGGATATAACTGTAACCCTTGAGCCTTATAAATACGCCAAGCTCTGCTTTCATTTCTTTTTGATGTGCAATATGAATTGCCTTTGTGATTATTTCAAGCATTTTATCTACTTGTCTTGTATTGATATAATGAAATACCATGAGCTTATACCCTTTTAGCATGTATTCTGTATTAAGCGCTTCCATGGCAAGTTGAATCATTTTCTCAGTTAAAGAAAGACCTAAGTCACCTTTTCCTGTAATAATATAAAAACGACTCATTAAGTTCAAATAATAAATTTCAAGCTCAGTACCTAAGTTTTGACCACTCGCTTGCAATTCATGATATAGGGCGTTGATTTCTTCTAACTCCTTTTTTAGGTTCTCCTTTAGATTCTTCTGGTTGATTATATTGCTGTTTATTTCACCATTCTTCACAATCGGAAACATTTCATGCATCATCTCTAAATAGTCGAAGATCCATTTTATCTTATATTTCAAATAATTAACGCGATCCCCTGCCATTTGACTGTGATAGATAATTTGATCATATTCTTGGACTAACTCCTGTTCAAAATACGCGGCAATTTTCTTGTGAATGAGTTTTTGCTTGGCCTTGTAAAGTGACGCATAAAGATAGTCCTTAAGTTTATGATGAACAAACTCAAATTGTTCAGATTCATTGGGTAGGCTACAGCATCTTTCAACAAAGATATCCTTCTGTATGATTTCTTCAACAAGTGACATTAA
>NZ_JBVBZF010000458.1:0-2129 GCF_057447755.1 Fusibacter sp.
ACGTCATTATTGATACAAAGAAAAGGGACGTCCAAAACTTTTGAAATGATTTGACATACGAAATCAACAACGAGGAAAAAAGATATACCACAGTAATAGCAAATAGAACTAAAACAAGTACAAAAAAATTATCGACTTTATACTGCTTTCCGTACAAGAAGTAAAAACACCAAATTAAATAGGCACCTAAGCTGAACATATATCCTGAAAGTACTATCGATAAAGGCGTTTTTAATTTCTTTTCCATAATAATCACTTCCACTTAGATAGTTCTGGAATTTCCGAAGGAATGGCCAAACTCTCTATCCTAATATTGCAAAAACCATGCAAAATAAATATGTTGCGATACAATTAAGTTTAATCCTCAATGATATTATATGGTTATGATGGTTGAATGTTTTGCTTGGCAGTGCTGAACTATACCAAAGTGCTTGGAATTAAATAGAATACCTTGCATAACTTATGCAAAGTTTTTCATAATGCTAATCTGCCGGATTTGCAGTAGGAGTTGAAAAGGAATAACATAGATTCCCTTTCCATGGATCTAAATGGGAAGAAGGGGGAAGTTTGATTTAAAATTAAAACTACAGATACCTAGCGAGACTGTCGAAAAAGTCCTTTTCAAGTATTCATCCGTAGTGCAAGATTTTTGTTTTTTAGAAAGTTCTCTTCCCCGAAGGGCCTATATATTTATGTCACTATTTTTCTTATTATCCTCCAGCATGATACTATCTCCTCAAAATCCTCTTAAGCCATGCCATAGTTCATTATTTTTTCTATGTTATGAACCATACAGTACAACATCCACTGTATGTTGACTTTAATTTTGCCTCTAAGGGTAAAGCGGTCCAATCGCTTGTGGGTTCTGATATTGGCATATATGGGTTCAACAATGGCAATGCGTTGAGGATATATTTTGCGTCCTTTTTCACTGTCTACCTTTTTAAGCATTGCTTTGGAAAGATTAGTTTCTTCAGTGCCGATTGGAACATCTAATGATCGGCGCTTTGTGTTTTTACGATAAAAGCATCTGCTCTTTAACGAACATCTTTTACAATCTTCGGCATCCGCCATATATCGACGATAGATGTTACGATCCTGGATGTGCCTTTTTATATTTAGTCTCAAGATCTTACCATTGGGACAAATATAATGATCTTTGGCTTCTTTATATATGAAATCTTCTAAAACAAATTTCTTCTCTTTTTTAACCTGACCTCTTGTCTGCGTTGAAAACCGTGAATCGCGTTTTCGAAAATAGATATCAGGGATATAGGCATCCAGCTCCTCTTGTTGGCACTTTTTCAAATTGCTGTGACTATGGTAATTGCTATCGGCGGTTAAAATTTTGCCCTTAAAATAATCCGCCGCTTTTCCAATTTTCTGTAAGTTTTCTTTTGCTCCTTCAAGCATGGGAGCAACATGATCATGGTCCTGGCCTCTGCCAAAGGCTTCGGAATGAATTATCACCTGATGTTTGTTATCCACCAGCGTTTGGCCGTTGTAACCTTGAATCGTACCATGGGATGTCATCATTTTGGCCGATTCATTATCGGTGACATTACTTTGTAATTCTTTACCGGTTGTCCCTATCTTAGCATTGTTTTCCTTTAGCCATTTTTCAATCCGATCGGCTTGCTTTTGTAATTTCTCAATCTGTTTCTCGCGATTGGACAGCTCACTCAAATCATCACTGTCGTTTCTATCGACTTCAATCTGTTCATCTAACAATCCCTTGACCTTTTGTTCGATCTTCTCCTTTTTCTTCTTTATATCAGAAATTTTACCACTCCATCGTTTGGAAGCATTGGAAGAAAGCTTGCATCCATCTAAGGCAAAAAAAGTTCCTCCCAAAAGCTTCTCTTCCTCGCAAACCAATAATATATCTGTAAAAAGAGCTAAAATCTCATCCTTCATTGATGAAACAAAGGAGGCTATCGTACTATGATCCGGCCGCTGGTTACACGACATCGCCATGAAGGTCACATTTTCACAACACGCTTGTTCAATCTTTCGAGAGGATATCAACCCGCGTGAATACCCCAACAGAACAACCTTTAAAAGAACCTTGGGATCATACGCCGAACGGCCTGTATCGTCATTTTTATAATTCTCGTCAAATACAGACA
>NZ_JBVBZF010000459.1:0-2127 GCF_057447755.1 Fusibacter sp.
AAAATTGAACAGAGTTTATGAATTTGGCAATAAAAGATTGGAACTGATACAAAGATTAGAAGTTGGGGAGCTTGATAAAGAGACCTTTATCCTTGAAAATTACAGATTGATCGGAAGTTATACACCACAGAATTTCAATGTAAATTCAGTGGAAGAAGGCGTGGTTAAGTATCATTACTTTAACACAAAGGCAAAAAAATTGATGTTAGAGGCAGATGAACTTGAATTTAGAGATCCAAGAACATCAGAACGATTGAAGAATAATGCCTATGATTTCTATGTAAAAAAAGATAAAATTACATTAGCAATGCTTGAACAAGTTAATTTTCAAGAGGTCTCGGCTTATTTTATCAACATGAATTCCAAATATTTAGAAGGCGCCATTTATGAAATTTATTTTAAGCAACATGATAAGGTAATCCTACATTCAAAAGATCGAAGAATATTATATAAATTAAAGTGTGCAGGGTGCTTTGACGAAAATCCGAGAGATTCTGTAATCGGAGATTATGTCAATACGAAAATTTAAGGATACATTTGAATTCTAAAAAACAAAGGCTTACAAATTATGATTTTATAATTTGTAAGCCTTATTTGTTGTATTTGTTTATTTGTTATAACAAGATTTAAATTTTGAATTCGTTTACATATGACTTAAGCGTTTCGCTATTGTTCTTAACCGTTTCTACTTCATTGGTAACACGATCTGAAACGACGACGATATCGTTGATGTTTTCAGCAACCTCTGTAACACCTCGAGCACTTTCGCCCACTGTGATGGCGATATTGCTAATGGCTTCAGTTACCTCACTAACAGAAACCTTCATGGTTTCCATGGTCATAACAAGATCGTTGAACATGGTATTGAGTTCATTTGCATCTTTGTTGTACTGGTCACCTAGGTTTAGAAGCTGATCGTAATCCTTAAGGACTTTTGATTCAATGAAGTTAATTAACTGGTTGGCGTTGTTAGCAAGTTCGTTTACTGATGTGATTACGCCACCCGTTACATTTTGAATTTCGTTTGCTGAGGATTGACTTGTTACAGCAAGTTTTCTAATTTCATCAGCCACAACACTGAAACCTTTACCGGCTTCACCAGCACGGGCTGCTTCAATCGCAGCATTTAAAGCTAGGAGGTTAGTTTGCTCAGCTATGCCTAAAATTGAATTTGATAACAAATTGATTTTTTCAACTTCTTTAGACTTCTGAATAGAAGTGGAAAGAATATTTTTTGATTCTTCATATAAAGCAACTGCATCGGCACGAGCTTTTTTAGAACTTGTTTTAACATCTTCGGAACGCACTCTGATTTCGCCCGCAAAGCTCATACCGCTGTGTGCTTTGTCGACGACATTTGAAATCATTGAGTCAATGGTTTGAGTTGTGGCATCAATTTCCTCTGTTGAAGCACTTGTCTCTTGCATACTTGCAGATAATTGCTCGACACTTGCAGAGATGTTTTCGATGTTGTCGTTAAGGCGTTTAACTTGGCCTGTAACTTCAACAGCCAGCGTCTCAAGACCGTCTGCATTGTGGTCAATGTCAGTAATCATGCTATGGATTTTCTGAGAAAAACCATTGAATGCGCGTGCAAGTATTTGGAACTCGTCATTTGCTTTTAAGAAGATTTGCTTGGTCAAGTCGTTGTTATCAGTTGCACCAATAAGTTCTGTGGTTAACTGCTTAAGTGGCTTAGTAATTGATCTATAAATGACAATAGAAGATAACAAGGATACAATGACGCCAAATATGAGGGCAAAATTTGCAGTTGCTCTTGTTGTTTGACTAATTGAACGTACGATGCCATCTTGTTCTTCAACGATTTCTGAACTTCTGATCTTGATGGTATCAACTATTCGGATCAGGGTTTGATTTTGGAAATTCAAGGTGCTGTCAGTTGCAAATAGGCGTTTGTTGCTATTGGTATAATCATTAAGATTTTGGGTAACCTTTTGTATCGTAGACGAATCGCCAAGATCATCAAGCTTATTGACGATTGAAAGCATATTGGTTTGGACTTTTTTAGTGTCACCCGTTAACTGGAAAAGTGTGTCCTTATTACCAGTTAAAATATAGTCTTTTTCAAGAATTCTGAGTTTATTAATGGCCAATTCAGTCTTAATG
>NZ_JBVBZF010000460.1:0-2114 GCF_057447755.1 Fusibacter sp.
CCGGCCAAGAAACAACACCCCAAGTTTATTGAAGCGATGCAGAAACTCTCTGCTATGAATGAAGATGAACGCCTCTCCGACGAGAACAAAGAACTGTTTGATCAGGCCATCGCCTACGCGCCACTGGAGGCACAACCGGCGCTGATGGCGATACAAAGAAAGTATGAAGAGCTTCACTAAGAGCTGAGACGTGGCTAGAACGGGCTTCGCCCTTGCTAGTGGTTAGTCGCTAGAAAAAGCTTAAGATCAAAAGATTAAAGAGAGCCGGGAGGCTCTCTTTTTTGCAGGAAAGAGCATCTTGAGAGAAGACTGTGCTTAATGAAGATTGTGCTACCCAGTAATGTCGTTATCTAATTGATAATTTTATTTCAATACAAATAGTCCACAAATATATCCAGATACCGTGCTGCTCTTCCCTTTTAGTTAATAGAGATTTTGCATCGACTGAATGAATATTGAATTATCGTTAGAATAACACTATGATGCTACCAGCTCATCTACCAGCCAAATCTTAGAGAAGCTTTTGCTAACCTAAGGCGAGGTGTAAGCGTTGAAGGAGTTACGGCCCCGTCCCGATAAAGGGCGCGGCCAGCCTTTCTATTCGATGTTTTATTCAGTGCGCTCCGTACCTTTCCCACCGCTTGTTGTATTTCTTACGCTGGTGATCTCTTTCTACATAAAATGCTGTCCAAGGTAAAATATACGTTTTCCTGTCTTCGAGAACGACTAGATAGCCTTCATCTTCAAACCAGATATGTATTCGTAGATTTGAGCCCTTAGGTTCAGCCCATATTTTTAACCTTTGATCATCTGAGTTTTCAATGGTCGGCTTTGGCCACCGAATACGTTCGCACCTCCTTAAATCAGGAGTCCTATCTTCTTCAGCATCACCTTCTGAAGTAAAATGCCAAAACGTTGCTTCCTTTCCCTGGCTGATGGGATAGCGTTTCAAACCTAAACGTCTGTTTCTGAAAAAAGGCTTGTTATCTATAAAGTCAGCAACAAAAATCTCATAAATGGCGCTCAGATATTGATCCCAATCCCCCCTATAATCACTAAAGTTTTCTAGCTCGGGTAACCAGTTTGATTGGGTAGTCATCAATTCTGATCTCCATTCCAGATAAGAAGATTAAATTTAGACTCTCTTAGCAGGGTGTTACGTGTTAAATCGTAATGACTACGTTCACGTATACGACGAATCAACGCTGTCTTCGCCGCATTTTCTTTAAGCCCTCGGTGAAGATAGGATAATGCCCCTATTAGCATATCAGATAGCTGTAAAAGCTCTGATTCATGAGAATGGATACGCTGAACTCTCTCAATCATACGCTGTGAAAAATCATAGGCATTGTTGCAAAGGACTTCATGTAACTTAGTTACTTTCTGATGACCGAGAGTATCTTTAATATCTATGTAAACTCGATAGTGGGCCTGCGGTTCGAAAATAGTCTTTAGAAGGACAAAATACATTTTGTAATACCAGTCGTCGTGACTCTGGTGAAACGATTGGTGATTGAGTGACTGTTTGTTTGGAATAATAACTGCCCTAAAGTGAAGATCATCATCATCAAAGAAATAATCTAATACATCCATATAAAAAGCTTTTTTTGCTGGGCTTATTTTCGTCCACTTGGCTTCAAATTTATCACCAAGCCCGTGTTTTCTCTTGATGTCTCGAATACGCTCAGAAGCCTCCTTTCTTTTTTCTACAGAGCACCACAAGGCGCCCAACACCATGGCTTTTTGGCCATCATTTTCCAGATGACAGGACTCATCACAGTAGATGTTAAAAGTTTGACTCATATCTTAAATGCCTTCCGGATTAACGTTTCAAAAAATCTATGGGGTCAGAGTAATTGATGCACATATCCATTCACTGAGTGTGCCTTAAATACGAAAACCATACAAATAGGCTAATTAGCAATCTGTAGTGGCACACTGATTTTGGCCACCTGATTCTGGGTGATATGATCACCCTCAACACTACAGGTGAGCTAATGAACAACCGATCCAGACCAAATTACAGTCCCGAATTCAAACTTGAAGTCGCAGAACTCGTTATCGACCACGGGTACACAGTCAAGGCCGCTTGTGACGCCATGAACGTCAGTAAA
>NZ_JBVBZF010000461.1:0-2099 GCF_057447755.1 Fusibacter sp.
ACTGGAAAACGGCTGCACTTTTGAGATTGATGAAGATTATTGACAATAATGGCACCTCATTTATGGAAGACTATACCTACCATCTGGATAGTGAAAACAAGGTGGTCTTGGGTGCCCACATGCTTGAAGTGTGTCCGACCATTGCCAAGGATAAACCAGCCCTAGTTGTCAAGCATCTTGGTATAGGTGGAAAAGAAGCTCCGGCACGTATGACTTTTACTGCAAAATCAGGACCTGCCTTAAACGCCTCATTGATTGATATGGGGGGAAGAATGCGCCTAATTGTCAACACGGTTGAAGCAGTGGACGCAATTGCGGATATGCCAAAGCTACCTGTGGCCAAAGCCCTTTGGAAGCCATATCCGAATTTTGAGGATGGTGTAAAAGGCTGGATTTTAGCAGGTGGTGCACATCACACAGTCTTTTCATATGCGGTAACAAAAGAAGACCTTGTGGATTTTGCAGAGTTCATGGATATTGAACTTGTGGTTATTGATCAAAATACGGATATTACAGCCTTCAAACAGATGCTCATGATGAATGATGTGATCTGGAATTTAAAGAGGTAGATGATGTTAGAAGCCTTAAAAAAACGAGTTTACGATGCCAATATGGCATTGGTTGAATATAATCTGGTGATTTTTACCTGGGGCAATGTCTCTGAATATGATGAAGCATCTGGCCTCATAGGGATTAAGCCAAGTGGTGTGGCCTATGACGTTTTAAAACCTGAAGATATTGTCTTGGTGAATTTAGAGGGCCATGTTGTTGAGGGTGATTATAAACCCTCTTCAGATACGGCGACCCATATTGAAATATACAAGCATTTTAAAGGTGTCAGGGGTGTCGTCCATACCCACTCATCTTGGGCGACCAGTTTTGCCCAGGCGGGAAAATCGATTAAGGCCCTTGGAACGACACATGCCGACTATTTTTATGGCGATATTCCATGTACGCGAGCGATGACAGCAGCGGAAATCGCTCAGGATTATGAAAAAAATACCGGCAAGGTCATTGTAGAGACCTTTGAAGCGATCAACCCCAATGAAATTCCAGGTGTTATTGTTAATGAGCATGGGCCTTTCGCTTGGGGAAAATCCCCTAGTGAAGCCGTTCACAACGCCGTCGTTATGGAAGAAATTGCAAAAATGGCCTATAGGACACAAATGATTTTGGCTGGCGATATGAACAAGTCACTACAAAAAGACCTGCTGGACAAGCATTTTTTAAGAAAGCATGGCAAGCAAGCCTACTATGGCCAATAGAGGATTACACCCTTCTCATTTTTCAAACCTTATTTGAAATTTCATGGACCCTTATGCTATAATCCAAAGTATAGGTAAATGCAAGAGAAGGGGGCGTCAACGATGAATGATGCATGGATAAAGTTGTACGATACTGTGAGAACTTCAGAATTTCAACGCATTCAAGACAACTTGGCAAAGTCCACAAATCTTGCCATTATCACAGTTGACTACAAGGGTAGACCTCTGACCAATCACAGTGAGTGCAGTCCCTTTTGCAGTCAGATCAGACAATTGCCTGACTATGCCAAGCTATGTGAAAAATGTGATTCTCATGGTGGTCTTGAAGCAGCTCGATCAAAAGAGCCCTTTATTTACAGGTGTCATGCAAACGTCATAGATCTTGCAGTCCCAATCATCGTCAACGATATGTATCTTGGTGCGATCATGGCAGGTCAGGTGCGGTTGGAAGTCAACGAATCTACGCCTCCAATAGAGACGATTTACAGATTGTCTGAAATTGAGGCACTCTTTGAAGAGAGCCCATCTTTTAGAAATGCCTATGAAAAACTACCGGTGATGTCCTATTCAAAAATCGAAGCCGCAGCCAATATTCTTCAAACCATCTGCAAGTATATGGTTCAGAATCCTGGGGAGCGGATATTGAGCGAATTGACCTTGACGACAGAGCCTGTGGCAACCTCACACATACAAGGGTCTGCTGACTTGCTTCAACCAGCAATTGACTATATGCATACTCATTTTGCTGAAAAAATTACCCTTAGACACTTGGCTCAGATTTGCAATGTATCAGACAGCTATTTTAGCCGATTGTTTTCGAAGAACTTTGGCGTC
>NZ_JBVBZF010000462.1:0-2093 GCF_057447755.1 Fusibacter sp.
TTACCATGCCAACGAGTAATGTTAAAAGTACAATCCCCACAACGTCATCAATAATGGCAGCACCTAAAATCATGATGCCTTGTTTGGTCCTAAGTTGACCAATTTCCCTAAGGGTCTGAACCGAAATACTAACGGATGTTGCTGTTGCAACAATCCCTAAAAACAAGGCTACAGTTTTGTCATGAGAAGGAATAATCAGCATCATGCCTACAAAGACTAAAACAGCTGGAACGATTACACCGCCTAGGGCAATCATTGATGAAGACTTGCCTGATTCAAGCAATTCTTTAACATCCGTTTCAAGTCCTGCGATGAACATCAAAAGAACGACCCCAATTTCCGCAAACTGATTGATCAATTCCGTTTTTTCCATTAGTCCTGCGCCTAAAATCAAACCTACTATAATTTGCCCCAAGACTGCAGGCTGCTTTAATCTTTCACTTATGATTCCTGCCACATGAGCAGCCAATAGAATTGCTCCTAATTGTAACAAAAACAAATATTTTGATTCCATACTAACCCACCCCATTGGATTTAGTCCACTGAATTAGTATACTCCTTAAAAAATGACACTTCAAGGGGTTTGGCCGAACTTCAAGTCGTGTAATCGAACTTTAAAAGTCAATTTAGGTCAGTATATTCCTATTCTTCCAAGGATTTCAAAGCCTCTGCTTGGAAAAATGTAACGAGTTCATCAATCATTTCGTCAATTTCACCCTGCATATAACTGTCTAATTTATACATGGTCACTGGAATTCTATGATCGGTAATACGGCCTTGCGGGAAGTTATAAGTTCTGATTTTTGCACTTCTATCACCAGTACCAACTTGGCTTCTTCTCTGCTCAGCAATTTCTTCGTTTTGCTTATTTTGCTCTATTTCAAATAACCTTGCCTTTAATACTTGCATGGCTTTTTCTTTATTGCTAAGTTGTGATTTGCCATCCTGGCAGCTCACCACAAGACCTGTTGGTAAATGCGTAATTCTAACGGCAGAGTCAGTGGTATTAACACTCTGTCCACCATTTCCTGAAGATCTAAAAACATCTATTCTTAAGTCATTTTGCTTAACTTCAACCTCAACATCATCTACTTCCGCTAATACCGCAATTGTTGCTGTAGAGGTATGGATTCTACCACCAGACTCTGTCTGAGGAATCCTTTGCACTCGGTGGGTGCCACTCTCAAATTTAAGTCTTGAGTAAGCACCTTGTCCTTTGATCATAATTGATGCCTCTTTAATACCACCTACACCTGTATCACTTGTATTAAGGATCTCAACTTTCCAACGCTGTCTTTCTGCATATCGGATATAGAGTCTTAAAAGCTCGGCTGCAAATAAGCCAGCTTCATCACCACCTGCACCTGCTCTTACCTCTAAAATAACATTTCGGTCATCATTAGGGTCCTTTGGTAACAATAACTTTTTAAGCTCAAGTTCTGTCTCTTCAATCGTTGATTCTAAATCAGAAAGCTCCATTTTTGCGAGTTCTCTCATTTCTTCATCATTGCTCTCTTGAAGCATTTCTTTTGCTTCTTCTATACCTTGTTTTGCACTCTTGTATTCTTTATACTTTTCAACGATTTGAGCCATTTCTGAATGCTCTTTCATCAATTTTTGCCAAAGCTTCTGATCATTAATCACTTCAGGATCTGATATTTTAAGCCCTAACTCTTCAAACCTTTCTTCAATAAACTCTAACTTGTCAAACATAACTTCCTCCAATTATCCGTTCTTTTTATCTTGGTCATGGTTAGAATGACCATATATAAATCGTGGTATGCCACGTAAATCACTAAATATGCCAATATCATTGTACCCATGCAATTCAAACAAATCTGCTATCGCCTGAGCCTGATCATAGCCTGCTTCGAAAATCAAAAGGCCATCGGTTTTTAAATATCCAATTGCCTCTGGAATGATTGACTTATAAAAATCAAGACCATCCACACCACCATATAATGCCAACTCTGGTTCATGATCTCTAACTTCAGGCTCTAATGCCATTAAATCTTCCTCCGAAATATAAGGCGGATTTGAAACAATAATATCAAAATCATTGAAGTTCACATTTTCAAAAAGATCACTTCGAA
>NZ_JBVBZF010000463.1:0-2079 GCF_057447755.1 Fusibacter sp.
GAGCTATTTAATGATTTGCCAGTACATCCAATGATCCAAGCCATGAATATGATTGGCTACGATGCATGGGTCCTCGGTAATCATGAGTTTAACTTCAGCATGGATTTCCTAAACAAAAACATCGCTGGATTTAACGGTAGTGCATTAGCTTCAAACATTTATAAAGAAGCGACAGGCGATCGTTTTGTTGCACCATACAAAATTTTTGACATTCAAGGTGTCAGAGTTGCAGTAGTTGGTATGATGCCACCAAATGTACCAATTTGGGAAGCTAGTACACCTGAGCACTTTGCTGGCCTAAAGTTTACAGATGTCATCGAAGAAACTGGGAAAGTCTTAGCTGAACTTGAAGGTAAATACGACGTCCTCGTCGGCGCTTACCATATCGGTCCTGAAGGCGAACACGGTTATGACGGTATTGATCTCGTTGCTGAAAAATTCCCTCAATTTGATGTTATTTTCGGTGGTCATGCCCATAGTCAATATACCAATGAAATTAACGGTGTTAAACTCATAGAACCAGGTCGTTATGGCTGGTCTGTTGGAAAATCGGATATCACACTTGCAAAAGAAAATGGCAAATGGGTTGTAAAATCAGTTGCTGTCGAAAATGTAAATACCGCTAAAGTTGATGCCGATCCTGAAATCTTAGACGCTTTTAAATTTGTACACGACAGATCGCTTGAAGAAGCTAACAAGGTTGTTGGACAAATTTCTGCAGACTTTATTAAAAATCCTGATTACTACACTGGCGAAGGCGAAGTAACAACTTTACCTACTGCTCAAATCATGGATACACCAGTTATTGACTTTATCAATGAAGTTCAAATGTATTATTCAAAAGCAGATATAAGTAGTGCGGCCTTATTCAACTTTGGCTCGAACCTTAAGCAAGGTGTCTTCAAGAAGAAAGACGTCGCATTCATCTATAAGTATGACAATACTCTAATGGGTGTTAATATTACAGGTGAGAATTTACTCAAGTATATGGAATGGTCTGCAAATTACTTTAATACTTATAAAGAAGGTGATTTAACCATCAGCTTTAACCCAGATGTGAGAGGCTATAACTATGATATGTTTAGTGGCATCACGTATGATATCGATATTTCAAAACCATCTGGTTCAAGAATTGTCAATGCAAAGATCGACGGAAAACCTGTTGATTTAACTAAGGTTTATAAATTAGCTGTCAACAACTACCGTTTTGGTACCTTAATTAGTTTAGATCTTGTTAAAATGGAAGATAAATACTTTGACTCTTATGAAGCAATGCAAGATAAAGGAAGAGTAAGAGACTTAATCATCGCTTACACTCAAGATGTTAAAAAAGGCGTTATCAATCCAACTGTAGACAATAACTGGAAAATAGTTGGTACAGACATGGCTAATTCTCCTTATCTTGGTATGGTAAACGAAATGATTAAAAACGGTACCCTTAAATTACCTGCATCTGAAGATGGCAGAACACCAAATGTTAAAGCAATCAACATTCATGATTTAATGAATAGTGGTATGATTAAAGGTGCTATGTATAAGGTTCAATCAGGTGATGTACTGTGGAAAATCGCAAATAAATACCATACAACATGGCAAGCACTTCAAGAACTCAACAACCTCAAAAATCCTAACTTAATCTTGCCAGGTCAAATGCTAAATGTTCCTGCAAATTAATTCATAATCAATTGAAAAAGGTTTGAGCCGTTTTAATCGACTCAAACCTTTTTTTAATTGTGAAAATGCCAAGCCTCACTATTTTGAAAAATATGCAGCAAATCGCCGTCTAGCTTACCCTCTTCAACCATTTTACCCAGGATAAAGAAAGCTTTTTCTGGTGGCATCCCCTTCTTATAGGGTCTATCTGTTGCGGTCAAGGCATCATAAATATCAATGATCGTCAGTATCCTTACTTCTATGGTGAGCTCATCCCCCTTTAACCCCCTTGAATACCCTTTGCCATCCAAGGTCTCATGGTGATTGATTGCCCAATGTGGTACATCAATAAGGTCTTTTGGAAACTTAATTTTGGAAAGCATTTTTTCAGTGGTCACCACATGATTTTCCATAATTTCTCGTTCA
>NZ_JBVBZF010000464.1:0-2065 GCF_057447755.1 Fusibacter sp.
AACTTTGATTGTCGAATACCCATATGATGCTTTTGAAAATACACTTATGGGTTCCTTGTTAAACTTATCAAGTCGTTCAAGACTCGTTTATGATGAAAGCCAAAATGAGATTGAAAATGCAGTCTATACAATTAAAGAGACCCACTACAAGATAATTGAAGAAAATCAGTATCAAGCAATTTTGATAAGCTTTTTAAAAAGAGAACTCAGCATAATTGGTCTAATGTGCATCATACTCTTATCGGCAGCTTATATTATTGTTAACCGCAGTATTAAAACATTGGGTAATTTGATTACAGATTTGGATCGAAATTATAGAAAGAATACAACGGGTTCCTGCTTAATCGATGAATATCATTTAATCATATCAAGATTTGAAGATTTAAAATTAGACATAAACTTAAAACTCCTGAAAATTAGTGAACTAAAAGTCGTAGAAAGTGATTTAATTCAAGAGCTTAGATATAAAACCAAGCAGTTTGAAGAACTCTATAAAAACCATGCCGTACTAAAAAACAGGGCACAATATCTTTCGGCCTTTTTTTCAACTGTCTCTGACAATATGGACCAAATTATTTGGTTGACAGATACCAGTGGGAGAATTGTTTACGCAAATCAAGCCCTTAAAGAAATATTAAAATTTGAGGTTAGCAATAATCAAGAATGTCATTTAAAAGACTTCATTGAGGGTTTTGACCAAGGAATGGATATCCTATTAAGTCGTGATTTTAAAGCCATTAAGTTTACCTTTAAAAACCAAGTTTTCAATGAACCTTTAAGTGGCAGTGCTATTAGAATTAGTGAATTCAACAAAGTGAAATTTATTTTGTTTTTATGTTCAAAAAGTAATTTTGAAGACAAGATGAATCAAAATTATTTAAAGAAAAGTCGAGATCTTCATTTTATAAATGAAATTGGAAAAATCATTAGCATAAACAACAATATTGAAGCTACCTTACAAGAAGTATTAGACAAGGTTGCTTTTTTGGCAAACTTAAATTCGAGTACAATTCGGTTGGTCAATGAAAACCAAATGCTTGAGATTAAAACGGTATCTGGTTATAGTACTGAATATGTTTTAAATGAAGAGACACCTATTGATGACCACCATATGGGCTATTGTTTTAAAGAAAATAAGATCATTTTGATTAATCATGAAGAAGATTTGCTCTTTCCTGAACCTTTTTTGCAAAAAATTCTTAATGAGGGCAAATCAATAGCATATATCCCCTTGGCAAACTATCAAAAGAGCTTTGGGGTAATGTCAATTATCAGTGACTTTAAATTTAATACAGATTACTTGGTTTTATTGGAGTCAATATCAATTAACGTGACCATTTCCCTTGAAAAAGTACTCTTGTATGACCAGCTTAAGGCAAATTATTTTAAAACAGTGGAGGCCTTTGTAACGGCAGCTGAAATCAAACAAGAACGATTTAGTGGTCACTCAAGAAGGGTAGCTAGGGTTTGTAGGCTTATTGCCCAGAGACTCTATTTGAATGAGAATGAAATTGATGATATTTACATTGCAGGGTTATTGCATGATATTGGTAAACTTGGATTTGCAGATAATTCTCTTGAATATTTTTTTGATATTGATGATCATGGTGCAATGGGTAGAAAAATGATTGAAAACGTAGGCTTTAATAAGGAAATCTTGGATGGTATCGAATTCCACCATCTCAATTATGATTTATCAAATCAGTCCAATGAGCTTCAGGAGCAGCCATATTATTCGCAGATAATTAGGCTGGCAAATGATTTTGACTTGTTTATGAATTATAGAAGTGGCGAATTAAACCGCCAGCAGTTTATTACTAAAATGTCTTCAGATTCAGGCACAGTTTACTCGCCTCAATTGATCAAAATTCTTGAAGATCTCATGGAGAG
The DNA here is from genome assembly GCF_057447755.1 of Fusibacter sp. NCBI lineage: Bacteria > Bacillati > Bacillota > Clostridia > Eubacteriales > Fusibacteraceae > Fusibacter > Fusibacter sp. The sequence continues at coordinate 1,891 of NZ_JBVBZF010000464.1, forward strand.
TAAAAGTGAAGTCCTTCAAGATATTTATGAGTCGGCAATACAGGGGGAAAAATATGAGAATTAAATATCACAATTTCCAACTGGGACTAATCCTTGTCATGATTTCTATTCCGATGTTGATATGGAGTTTAGGCATATTCTCCAGTTTTAGAGAATATGTATATGAAGAAAATAG
>NZ_JBVBZF010000465.1:0-2059 GCF_057447755.1 Fusibacter sp.
GCTTGATGAAAAAAATTATGGCAGAGAAATCTGCCATTTTTTTATGTCTTTGAAGTTATCCATTTTCACTTTTAGTCATCTCCCAATATGGGTATGATATTCATATCACAATATAAAAACAACTACAAAATGATCTTATAATAGAGTAAAATCTATGTAAGGCTTGAAATTTTGTGAACCAATTAAAAGCATTAGAAAATATGATAAAGGGTAAGATTTGATATGAAAAAATTTATTGGCTATGATGATCAACTTAATACGAATGAAAAATTCACTTATATTATTAATGCATTTCAGATTTGTAATGTGCTTCTTTTCTTTTTCTATTATATAACAGTCGTGAAATCAACATTTGTTACAAGTATGACGTTGATGATTATTTTGCTGATGTTATCAGCTTATTACTTTCTGAAAAAAAGATGGTTTACATTTGCTAAAATCATTATTTTTGCCAGTTTTTTTATACAGGAATCTGCCTGTGTTTTTTTATGGTTTCCACCAGAATCGCAATTTCAATACTACTACTTTATTATTTTGCCTACTTCATTTTTCATACTGTCCGTAGACAATCTCAAGGAAAGAATCGTACTGATTTTAGTAAATATCATTGCAATTGCGCTTTTACTTCTCAGTAATATATTTCCCAATCAGAATGCCATTATAGAAATACCTGATAATGTCAGTCATGTTTTCTCATCACTCACGATTATAATGACAGTTGCTTCCATAGGCATTGTATTTTTCTTTTATGCAGTTAATCTGAGAAACACCATGAATAAACTAGAGATTATGGCAAACACTGATAGCTTAACAAAGATCAGTAATAGAAGAATCTTATTCAATCAGGGAGAAGAAATCTTTAAAACTACCAAACAATTTAAGGATAAGTTCAGTCTGGTATTAATTGATATTGATTATTTTAAGCACATTAATGACACCTATGGACATCCAACAGGTGATTTGGTACTTAAGCAGCTCACCGAAGTGATTAGTAAAAATATCAGAAGGGATGATATTTTTGCGAGATATGGTGGTGAAGAGTTTGCCCTCTTACTACGTGGCGATGATGAAGATTTACTGGTGCCACAAAGGATTGCAGACGCTATAAATCATTACGATTTTAAAGCGGAAAACAAGAAGACCATTAAACTCACCGTAAGCATGGGGGTTACGATTTACAAGGAAAAATACGGTGATTTTGACGAAATGGTGATGGCTTGTGATAAAGCCCTGTATATGTCGAAAGAAAATGGCAGAAATAGAATTACGACAATCTAACAAAGACCAGCTATCCATTCAAAGCTGAGAAAGCAGAGGTGAAATCCATAAAACCTACATATACCACCAATGAAGTTGCAAAGTTAATCGGCGTTCATGTGAATACAGTCCGCTTATATGAAAAGTCGGGTTTTATGACCGAGCCACTCCGTAAAGAAAACGGGTATCGTGTCTTTACGGATCTGCACATAAATCAGCTTAGAATTGTAAGGCTAGGCATTGAAGTGGTCATCATGCAAAATGGCATTAGAAAAAAAGCTTATGAAATCATTCATCACAGTGGCCTTTGTGAGTTTGATAGAGCATTAGAGCTAGCACATCAATATGTTGAAAAAATAGATACTGAGCTTAATAATGCATATGAAGCCATCAAAATATCTGAAGCCTTGCTTAATCAAAGTCCTCCTTTAGGTGACGCCAGACTTTTAAGGCATGAAGTGTCTAAGCTCTTGAATGTTTCCATGGATACTCTACGAAACTGGGAACGAAATGGCCTTCTTAAAACCAAGCGAAAAGAAAATGGTTATCGTGTTTATCGTGAGGATGATATTCAGCGTCTTAAAATAATTAGAACCCTGAGGTGTGCAAATTATTCTTTGACGGCAATACTTAGGATGTTAAATGATACTGATAAAAACAGTACAACAAATATAAGTGCTGTTTTAGATGCCCCAGCCAATAATGAGGAGATTATATCAGCCTGTGATAAGCTGATAACCTCTCTAAATCATGCTAAAACAAATGCTTTAGAGATAATCAAAATTCTAGAAGAACTTACAAA
>NZ_JBVBZF010000466.1:0-2055 GCF_057447755.1 Fusibacter sp.
AAAATTGAAATTCTTGGTTCCACCCTCAGGATTATAACCATATGCCACTGCGATGGCTTCAAGGACTGTTGATTTACCACTCCCATTCTCACCAATTAAAAAAGTGACATTGGGATGAAATTCAAGACTTGTTAAGGCTTTAATGGCCACTAGATTATAGGGATATTCTTCTCTTCTTGTAATTTCATTATCCATTTTTTTCACTGCTCTAAGATATTGTTCTCTTTCCTTAAGCACACCAACCACCTATTCTTGACCCATAAAAGGACTTTCAAGCAACATGACTTTTTTATTCAAAGGGTCAAATTCAATTTCACAGTTATAAGGCAAAATCCACTTGGGATCAGTATGGCCAAAATCGCCCCCAGTCATCACTAGTAAATGACTTAAATCATTTTCAATGTTAATAATATTCAAAAGTATCTCTTCAAGTTCTAACGTTTCTTCAGGGGTATAATCTTTTGGCTTTGAAAAAATGATACCTTTAACTTTATTCAGAATGCCTTGTATTGCATAGTTTCTAAGCATACAGCCAACAACAAATGGAGATGGTTTATCTTCTGAAGTCTCGAAGAAAAGAATTTTGTCATCCCAAAAGGCTTCATCTGGCCAAAATTTAGTCCCCTTTAAGAACTCAAGCACTTCAATATTGCCACCCCAAAGCTTGCCCTTTACACTTTTATGCCCCTGTAATACTTTTAACCCCTTGTTGTCTTCAAAGGGTAAGCACTCGCCGAGCGTTTCTTTACATGACCAATCCTTGTACCCCTGTGTAATTTGCATATACTCAGGATACACATATGGGCATTTAAGTGCCATCAAGAAGGTCTTCAAATGGGATGTAAAAGCAGGTTCAAAAGCGTTTGTTTGTGCCAAACCCGCCATAACAGAAGGACCATGAAGCGTCGGCATGCCCTTACTTGCTAAATAGGATAAAAAAGTAGTCGCATCTGAAAATCCCATAATCATCTTTGGATTTTTCATAATGGTATCTAAATCCAAGTATTCAAGTATTCTTACAGACTCATACCCTCCAATTGAGCAGATAATACCATCAATCTGGTCATCTTTAAATGCATCGTTAATATCCTTTGCCCTAAGCATTGGATTTTCATATAAAGTCTTACGATCCATTCTAGCGGTGGGCATTTCTACAATTTCAACTTGAAGAACTTCTTCTATATTTCGAAGTCCCATTTCATAGAGGTCTGGGAAAAGGTTTGGGAGCGGTGCTGATGGTGAAATCACGGCAATTTTAGAACCCTTTCTTATTTGTCTTAGCTTCATTTTGCTCATATCTAAACTCCTTTCGAATTTCATTTTAATATGATCACAAGGATCTCAAACTCAGTCTAAATAGCTCTAGAAGGTGATATAAGCTTAGAAGACCTCATTCATTTATTCATTTATTTAAGTACGGACCCAATCTGGAAATCATTTGTCAGTTCCATCTCAACCATAACATCATATAAACGCCAAAAAATCTCCATAATGTGGTTTAACTGGTCTAAATCCTTTATCAAACCTGTTGCCTGGAATGATACTAGACTCTCATCCTCTTCTATCAAACACTTATCTTTGTTATTAATCTCAAGTTCAACTGGTTTATCCGATATTAATAATTGCTTTAATCGATAATCTGTAAGCAGTTTACCAATTATCACTTCATCGTTTCCCTTTATGATGTAACGTTGGTCTAGTTCCACATCATTCACTATAATATCTTGCATACCAAGCATTTTGCCAATTTGACTAAAAAAGCCCTCTTTGTAAAGCTTTAATTTCAACTGCCTTGGATTCTTAAAAATACTTCTCACACGAGTATATGTAATCGGTGCATTGCCCACCATAACCATATAGGAATCTAAGACAATCTTGATATTTTGATATTCAAAGTCTACCTTCTCTGGTTTTAAAAAAGTGGCTCTCGTATAAACACCACCTAAATTTTCACTCAATTCTTCCCAAGTACTTTTCTTATGTCCCATGTTAGACCTCGCTCTCATTTATAATCTCTATTACATGTGCCATTAATAGAGGCTGAATATCTGGATA
>NZ_JBVBZF010000467.1:0-2041 GCF_057447755.1 Fusibacter sp.
AGAACGCTATAGCATTTGTCATTGCTGTTGGGGAGGCGTGAAATCATGAAAATTGCAGTTGAAAAAGATATTAGGGCTATAGATTTAAAAGCGGTTGAAAAGTACCAAATACCCTATATGGTTCTAATGGAGAACGCTGGTATAGCATTGGCCGAAGAAGTTAAAAAACATATCAATCCCCACAGTAAGGTCATTATTATTGCGGGTATGGGTAACAATGGTGGTGATGGTTTGGTCTGTGCGAGACATTTGCATAATGAATCATACCAGGTAAAGATCTTCATGATAGGCAATCACAAGAAATTATCAGAGCATGCAAATCATAATTTTGAAATCGTAAAACATTTAAATATACCTGTGGAAACCATAAATGACATCAGCGGTGTGAAAAAGCTTGGCAAGACCATAGATTATGATGATGTTGTGGTGGACTGTATTTTCGGAATTGGCATCACAAAAGAAGTTGAAGGTGTTTACGAACTCGCCATAGATGAAATTAATGAATCAAGTGGCTATGTCATTTCTTGCGATATTCCAAGTGGAATACATGCAAGCGAGGGTTTGGTTATGAAAACCGCCGTTCGAGCTGATAAAACCGTAGCGCTCTGTTTGCCGAAAGTTGGAAATATCATGTACCCTGCAGCGGAGTACAATGGTGAACTCGTCGTCAAAAAAATTGCCATACCTAAAGAATTGGTGGCAGAAATGCCCATTCCACTTGAGACCATTACACATGATATGGTCAAAAGAATGATTCCTAAAAGGCAAAGAAACTCCCACAAAGGTGTGTATGGCAAAGCCAGTATTATAGCAGGTTCCTTTGGGATGACTGGCGCTGCAATCCTCTGCGGGAAAAGTGCTTTAAGATCAGGCGTTGGCTTGTTGAAACTCATCATACCAGAATCACTTCATACGATTATAACAACCAGTGTACCAGAAGCAGTTACAGTACCCCTTGCAGAAACACGTAAGGGCGTTTTCGGCATCAATCAAGTTGAGAAGCTTGTACAAACCTGTGAAGCGGCTGACGTAATTGCAATTGGGCCAGGTTGTGGTCAAAATGCAGAAATGAATGAAATTCTCAGACACTTGATTACGCTGGTGGATAAACCCGTAATCATAGATGCCGATGGTCTTAACACCCTTGCAAGACACGTGGACGTTTTAAGAAACAAGGTCAACCAAGTGGTATTGACACCTCACCCAGGTGAGATGAGTCGTTTGACAAATTTGCCACTTGAGGTTATCAACCAACATCCGATCAACACTGCCAGAGAGTTTGCTGCCAAGTGGAAGGTCACAGTGGTGCTAAAGGGTGCTAGAACGGTTATCGCGTTGCCATCAGGACAAACCTATATCAATATCAACGGCAATCCTGGCATGGCTACAGCTGGGAGTGGCGATGTTTTAACTGGCATCATCACAAGCTTGGTCGCACAAGGATTAAGCCCTGAGAATGCTGCAATTGCAGGTGTTTATATTCATGGTTATTCTGGAGACCTCATGGTGGGTCAAAAAGGGGAGTATGGTTTAATTGCAGGAGACCTGATAGAGGGCATTACTCAAGCCTTTAGGAACCTTGAAGTCTAGCTTAAACCACAAAAAAAATCGTTAAAATTCATTGGTCAATTGAAATAAAAAGGATTAAAATAGTCTTGGGACTGTTTTGATCCTTATTTTTATATAGATCATTAGTTCTCGTCCAGCTTTGAGAAAGAATCTTCAACTTGCGAAAAGCGGTTTGAGGCATCGAAGATGGCTCAAATGTTGTTATCTCAGGGAATACTTGAAAATTGGAGATTAGGGATTATTTTTCATGTGGTATATCTTGAATGATGGATTGGAACAGACGGTTTGAGGTTTTAAAATACAAGATAAAAAATGATTTGGGGGATAATATGAGTCAGAATAATTTAACGAGACCTGTGTGGGCGGAAATTAACTTGGACGCACTGGCGCATAACATGAGAGAGGTGCGTAAGTGCATTAAGCCGACAACATTGGCATCTGCAGTCATAAAAGCAGACGGTTACGGACATGG
>NZ_JBVBZF010000468.1:0-2041 GCF_057447755.1 Fusibacter sp.
AATAAAATATCAATCGGTATTGGCAGAACATATGGTAACTATCGAGAGCTATACAACAGTTACCGAGAGGCCAACCGATCAATTCAAAAGTTGAATTTAGGCGGTATTGCAAGACAAGGTAGTGGTAGTGAATTAGACCACAAAATTTTACATTTTGATGATCTAGGCATATACAGAATCTTGTCAAATGAAGTCATTCAGCCAGAGTTATACCAGTTTTTCATGGAAACCTTAGGCCCTATAGTGGCCTATGACAGGGAGAAGGACGCCGATTTATTGCAGACCCTTAAAATGTATTTTTCCTGTGGTTGTAATCTCAAAAAGGTATCTGAGGAGATGTACACCCATTACAATACTGTGATTTACCGTATGCAAAGAATCAAAGAAATCGGCAACATAGACTTTAACGACCCCAATGTAACACTAAATGTTCATATAGCACTTAAAATACTAGATGTTCTGAACCCGGAGTTCGGAATAAAAGGATGATGATTATGGAAGCACGTTTGTTATCGAAGGATCTAATGCGCTATCTTGAGGGCTTAACGAAAACGGAAGCCAAAATACACTCTGTATTTAAGGATGCTTTAAACATCATTACGCCTGAAGGCGATTTGATAACACTTTTAGTGGCGGATAAGGATATTGAACCCATGAGTGCTCTTGTCACGTTTCAACCACGTGAAATAAAAGGCTTTCGTCAGGAAGATCCTGTGGAACTTTCTCGTGAGGGCATCCTCTTCAAGAACAATAACAAGTGGTTGGCGACATCAAAAAAGAAACTATGGGAGCCTGAAATTGTCATTAAGGGTGATCTTAATTCGATTGAAAGTCAGCGGGAAAAGTTAGAAGAGATAAAAGAAGTTCTAATGAATATTGAAGATAGCCTTGGCCTTTCGCCACTTATTCATTATATTGCCTTTAACGAAAACGTCCAGCTTCTAAACAAGGACTCTCCAGCACTTAATGAATATTGTGATTTTATTCAAATCAGATTATATCAATTGTTAAAAGCAATAAATGAAAAAATGTATGAAGAAGCATTGACCTTGATACCAAACTTTGTAGGCTTCGGTCCTGGACTCACACCTTCATCAGATGACATACTAGCAGGCATTCTTGTAACAATTGTCTATGATGAGGCATTGAAGTCGCCTCAAGAAAAAGATGCAAAAGCACTTGAGTTTTCTAAGCGGGTTTATGAAACCAGTTTAGGCAGAACCACCAGCGTCAGTGAGCAAATGCTTAAGTTCGCATCTCAGGGCATGGTCTCAGAAGGCTATCGCAACCTACTAAGAGGACTCTTTTTTCAGGATAATATACCGTTCAAGACTCGAATGGAAGAGGTGCTTAAGCATGGCGCTTCATCAGGAAGTGATTTCTTATTTGGGGTTTATTGCATGAATTCCATTCGCTTAAATCGCTATTTAAAGGAGGGTGAAAAATAATGATACAATACGAGATTCGCAGAAATGCATACTATGACTCAGTAACGCTGATGCTCATTTCGAAGGACATTAAGAACATAGAAGGTGTTGAGGAAGCCATAGTGGGCATGGGCACAGATCTCAACAAAGAGCTTACCGTAAATCTTGGTCTTAAACACGATGATCTCGAGACACTTTCACCAAATGATTTTTATATTGCTGCAAAGGTATCGTCAGATGAAGTTATGAAGGCGGTTGTCGAGGCAGTTGATCGCTTGTTGACCGCTAAAAAGACCGAAGCCGGTAGCGATTACAGGCCTGCAACCTTAAACTCTGCAGTGGCAAATTTTTCAGATGCCAATATGGTAATCGTTTCAGTTGCCGGACAATATGCAGAAGAGGAAGTTATGAACGCTCTTGACCATGATTTAAACGTCATGCTCTTTTCAGATAATGTCTCCATTGAAGCGGAACTTAGAATGAAACAAAAAGCCGTTTCAAAAGAGCTTCTCATGATGGGACCTGACTGCGGTACAGCGATTATCAATGGGGTGCCATTGGCCTTTGCAAATGTGGTAAAACGGGGACCGATTGGTGTGGTTGGCGCATCTGGA
>NZ_JBVBZF010000469.1:0-2032 GCF_057447755.1 Fusibacter sp.
AAGTGCTCTGCCTTGCAACCATCAAAGGAATAGATATTATCCGATAAAATTCTACCTTCTGCCATCATTTCTTTAAAAAATTTTGTGCCCGGTATGGGGGTCAAAATATAAAAACGAGGAACGCATATTTTGTTCTGCTCTATAAAATTTTTAGTTTCTTTAATGCTTTCAAGGGTGTCACCTTCGCCGCCAAGGACCATTTCTGTGGAAACATCTATCCCTGCAGAGACAATATTATTAATCAGTTCAGTATACTCAGAAGGATTGGCCCACGCCTTATCCATATGGACGAGCGATTCCTTTGAAATGCTTTCTATGCCAAAGCTAAGGGCGTAGCAGCCACTTTCTTTGAGAAGTCCAAGCAATTCCTTATCTCGACCAATCTTGATGTCACATTGGCTCATCCACTTCATTTTAAAGGGTTTTATGATCTCCAAAAGCTTGATTAAATATTCTCTGTCACCATGGATGTTGTCATCGAGGAGGGTAAACTTGTTAAAGCCCAAGGCCTTAACCTGTTCAATGTCTCGCCTTACCTCAGCTAAGTCCTTTTTAATATAAGTGCCCTTGTAGAGGCAAGCCACCGAACAAAATGAACAGGCGTTGGGACAGCCTCTGCCAGCTTGAACTGGGAGAAAGTCACCAATTGCCTTTTCCACGATGAGGTCAAACCTGGGAAGCGGTGTGGTCAGCTTACTTATGGGTTTATGATAGACCGATTTCAAATCACCCTTTTCAAAATCCCTTAGCAAGTCCTCCCATACCTCTTCGGCATCGCCAATAACCACAGCATCACAGAACTTGGTTGCCTCTTCTGCCATAATTGAGGCCATATAGCCACCTAAGACCACTTTTTTTCCTTGTGCCCTATAATGTTTGGCCAGGTCAATGGACCTTAAGACGCCATGACCCATCGTACTGATGGCAACAAGACCTGCGTCCGTTTCAAGGGGGACAGGTTCTATGGTTTCAAGGCATATTTCAACCGCCCAGTCATCTGGTGTCATAGCCGCAAGCAGGGGCATGGCAAGGCCAACGAAATACAGGCGTTTCTTCTTTATAGGTTCATGGTTCTTATCATATGGACTGGGTTGAATTAACAACAATTTCTTCATCCTTAACCTCTTATCATTTTTATAATATACTGCATAGATACTCTTGAACTCCCCATGAGCATCTTGAAGTTGGGCTTTATACCGTACTTCTTAACCAATCTAATAAGGTGTCCTGGCGACATGACTACCTCATAGTAAAGCTTCCATATTCTAAAATAAAACAATCTCTTGGACATGTATTTTGGTTTTAAAACAATGTGTGCCATATCCCAAAGCTGGACCTCTTTGGGATCTTCTATGAAGTCGTTTTCGTACTCTGAATAAATGCCAGTACCCTTGAGCGGCGTCAAAGGCTGTAAATTGACGAAATTAACCCCAGTCTTTTTAAGCCATATTCTCAAATCCTTAAAATCTTTTTTATCGAAATCAAGTGGCATGATCAGCGTCGCATAACATTCAACATCGAGCTTGTTGAGGATGGCAACAGCGTCCTCATTAATTTGTACCGTGGTGAGCTTGTCATAATTTTTAAGGTCTACTTGTCTGACAGATTCAATGCCAACGATGACCCCATGCAAACCGACTGTCTTAAAGTCAGCCATTAGGCCCTCATGCTTTGCAATAAAATCAGCCCTGCCGTAGATGAGAAAATGCTTGTCCAGTTCAGCCTCTTTTAGTGCTTCAATAAAGCTTTTCACCCTCTTCTCTGAAAATAAAAAGTTATCGTCCACAATATAGATTTCTTTTTCCTCTATGGATTTAAGCTCTTCAATGACATCTTCAATGGTGCGCTCATAGTACCTACCACCAGTGATTTCATGGCAAAAACAAAAGGCACACTTAAAGGGGCATCCAAAGCTTGTTTTGATGAGTGCACAGGGATTGTGAAACATATAATAGTATTTATGCCTATGAGCAGCGTTAATCTTTCGATCAGGCGGATTGTAATTAAAGGTGGTTTTAATGGGCTGCTTGTC
>NZ_JBVBZF010000470.1:0-2027 GCF_057447755.1 Fusibacter sp.
AATTATATTTAAATGGAGGTTGATATGGAAAGAGTTGAATTTATAGTGATTTTATTTTTGACAGTTGTCTCGTTCACTGTAGCCTATTTACAGTATAGAGAAAGAGGACCAGTCTTTAATAATGCCTATATATATGCTTCAAAAAAGGAACGTCAAACCATGAATAAGAAGCCCTATTATCGTCAATCTGCAATAATATTCACAGCGACAGGATCAATGCTTTTATTTGTTTTGTTAGAAATGGTATTAAAAAATAAAATATTTTTTTATATAATAATAGTGCACCTTATTTTTCTTGTGGTGTATGCGATTGGATCTACCCTTATAATCTCTAGTAAGCATGGTAATTCTAAATAAGACTTTGGAGGCATTTTTTATGAAGTGTAGCTGTTACGAGACTGAAGCAAATTTAGTGTTTTGTGTAGAGGATTTCAAGCCCGAATATGAAGCAAATCTTCAAGGGGCATGGTTTGAAAAAAATGAACACCAGTATCTTAAAAAGTACAACAAGAATATGGAAGATAATGGCGTGAACTCAGAACATAAACTAATGGTATGTGAGAATTTTAAACGCCTTGGACCAACCATGTTCCAAGGTAATTTTAATTGGGCTGAGGTTATGGTGTATATGGCCGATAAGTTTGCTAAAGCTGGCATTGAATGGTACGTTATTGGTAGTGTTGGAGATGCTATGCGTGGGATTGAGGTTACACCAAATGATATTGATATCATGGTTAATTCAAAAGACTTTTTTAGGACAAGGGATTTATTTTCAGAGTTTGTAGTGGAACCTTTCGTCGATAATTTAGGGTCGTGGATTGTTCGTTATTTTGGTCGCCTTTGTATTGGTGGTGCAATAGTGGATATAGCAGCAGATGAAAAAAATAATTTTGACCAGTGTCCATATGATATTATTGAATGGGGCCAGCACAAAATTTTTACAATACCTCTGAAGTTGCGATATGAAACTGAAGTTGAACGAGAGAGAGCGGATCGAGTTCAAGCATTTCAGACCTTTATGTCAAATAGATCGATTATACTATAGGTTAATGGGCAATTCTTCTATTACGATTCGAATTAATAGTGGAAAGGACAGCGCTTTTAAACGGAGAAAAAAATGAGAAAATACATTAATTATCTAATCATTCCTGTAGTTGTTACACTTGTTATAGCCCTTTGCATATTGGTTTATAAAAAAAATAGTGGACAAGCAACACAAGATAATACTACAAACATGTTATACAGCTATCAAAATACTTATGTTGGTGATAACAGTGCTGTTGGGGGTATTTTATATCATTTGCCCTTTGGCAATAATATAAGTTCTTTTATGTTAGGAACAAAGGAAAAACCTTATTCAATAACGATCAACTATGATGATTCGGTTGCAGAAAATAAACTTTTGACAAGTAATTTAGAATATATCTCAACCGCGTTGTTTGCCTTGGTTCACAATGTTGATTATGTTGTTTTTAACTTAGCTGAGGCTGAAACCGTAAGCGTATCAAGAGATGAGATTCAAGACAAGTATTCCAGAGCCTTGTCTTATTATGCTGAGGATGTAAATCGATGGCAGGATGAAATAATCGCTCAAATATATAAATAGGGTTTTATGATGAGGACCAGGGTCATTGGTGGAAGATCAGAATAGGAATTGTGTAAGATGATGTCGAAAATATAGCGATTATATGGTTATTCACTAAGAGAAGGATAATGAGGATGAAGGTCGAAAACGTTACAAAAGCTCACTACACAGAAATATTTGATTTTGAAATGAAAAATAGACAGTTTTTTGAAAGGGTATTACCTCCTAGACCTGATGGCTATTACCATTATGAAGCCTTTTCAAAGATAATGGATGATCTAATAGATGAACAGACTCAAGGCTTGTTTTTAATGCACATTATTCGTGATGATGCCAACCGGTTTGTTGGAAGAATTAATCTGCAGATAAGTAAAAGTAATCTGGGAAGTAAAGCAGATCTTGGTTATAGAATCGATATGGACCATCAAGGCTTAGGATATGC
>NZ_JBVBZF010000471.1:0-2021 GCF_057447755.1 Fusibacter sp.
GACCAACATCGACGATATGAGTTCTGAACTCCTTGTGTTTGCAGAGGAACGCTTGTTGGCTGAGGGGGCACTGGATGTTTACAAAACGCCAATTATCATGAAAAAGGGAAGACCTGCTATAAAATTGACTGTCTTGGCACGGGACAAGGATGTTGAAAAGCTTCAAAAGATTTTATTCACTGAAACCACGAGCATTGGGCTTAGAAAGTATCCTGTGGACAAGGTGAAACTTCAAAGAACTTATCAACAGATTGAAACACAGTACGGCAAGGTCACCATCAAAACTGCTTTAATTGAGGGTGAAATTGTCAACCAGAAACCAGAATATGAGGAATGCAAGCAACTGGCCTTAGACCACAAGGTGGCACTATCAGAAATTTATCGAGCAGTGAACGCAGTGTTGCTTAAATAGAGAGGTAAGGATTTAATAATGAGTATGGAAATGAGAGTAAGTCTTTTAAGAAAAGAAGATCAAAAATTCAATCAACTATGTCAGTATCTTGAGGGGATTCCTTCCTTGGTAGTGGCTTTTTCAGGTGGTGTAGACAGCACTTTTTTAGTAGCGGTTGCATCAGTTGTCTCAAAACGTGTTTTGGCATTAACCGTAAAATCACCCTATATTGCAACATGGGAAATCAGTGAGGCCAAAGATTTGACGGATACTTTGAAACTTGAGCATCGTATATTGGAGGCAGAAATTCCAGACGCAATTAAGCTCAATCCAAGTGATCGATGCTATCTGTGTAAACGCGAAATTTTCAGCAAAATCAAAGCCTTGGCAGAGAAAGAACATTTTGACTATGTCTGTGATGGCTCAAATTTTGATGATCTTGGCGATTATAGACCTGGCATGAGAGCCCTAAAGGAGCTTGAAATTAAGAGTCCCTTGCTAGAGTGTGAGGTTACAAAGGCTGAGATAAGAGCTTGGTCAAAGGCACTAGAGCTTGAAACATGGGATAAACCTCCATATGCTTGTCTATTGACGAGATTACCTTATGATACTTTGGTGGAACCAAGTGCGCTCAAGCAAATAGAAGCTTCAGAGGCCTTTATCATCGGACTGGGTATCAGGGCCATCCGTGTGAGGATGCACGGTGATCTCGCCAGAATTGAGGTAGACGCCAGTGAAATGCACAAGGTGCTCAATGAGGCGACTATTAAGCAAATTTCACAAGCTTTAAAAGGCTTTGGCTTTAACTATGTCACCCTGGACCTTTCAGGCTACAAGATGGGCAGCTTTAATGACGCCCTTAAGAAGGAGTAATCTATGAATCAAAATCAATTGGAAACTTTACTTCAAAGGGTAAAGCAGTCAGAGGTGTCCATTGAAGATGCTATGCAGACCCTTTCCTCATTGCCCTTTGATGATTTAGGCTTTGCTATGATTGACCATCACAGACATTTGAGAGTGGGTTATCCGGAAGTGATTTATTGTGAGGGAAAGACCATCGATCAGGTTATTAAGATTTTCGAAAATATGTCTTCCAGAAGAGTAAATGTGTTGGCAACACGGGCATCTAAATCACTTTATGAGGCCATCAAACCCCTTTACATGGACGCAAAGTACAACGAGGCTGGTCGTGTGATCACCTTGACTTTTGAAGAAATTAAGCCCACTGAGGATTATATCGCCATTGTTGCCGCAGGGACGTCAGACCTGCCAGTGGTGGAAGAAGCCTATGAAACCGCGGTAGCCTTTGGCAATCGAGTGGAAAAGGTTGTAGATGTTGGTGTTGCAGGGATCCATAGACTTTTTGCACGTCTTGATATTATCAGAGGTGCTAAGGTCGTCATCGTTGTGGCAGGTATGGAAGGTGCCCTTGCCAGTGTGGTTGCAGGTCTAGTGGACAAGCCAGTGATCGCTGTACCCACAAGTGTAGGCTATGGTGCAAGCTTTGGCGGTATCAGCGCACTTTTAACCATGCTCAACAGCTGTGCAAGTGGTGTAACGGTTGTAAATATAGACAATGGGTTTGGCGCTGCATATGCTGCATCTCAAATCAATCGACTCTAGTTTTTTA
>NZ_JBVBZF010000472.1:0-2018 GCF_057447755.1 Fusibacter sp.
CTTTACACCCCAAAATGGCATTAACAAGGAAGAAAGCTTTATCTATACTGAAAAAAACTCTGGAAAGAAGCAAATCGTAAAGGTTTTTCCATCTAATCGTAAAGGGCTTAAAAGCATCTTTATCATGACACAGCAACAACCCATTATTGAGGCCACACAAGCGCTTTCAGACTTCTATCCCGTTCTAATTACAGGCTCTCTGCTCATTGGGACCATATTTTTGTTTATATTCTCCAAAATGATTTCCAGTCCCCTGGTTGAACTTGAACAAAAAGCGCAAAAAATGGCGGATTTTGATTTTAATGAATATATAGAGATCAAACACAATGATGAAATCGGTGGTCTTTCTAGAAGTTTAAATCAGCTTTCTTATAATTTAGAAAAGACCATTAAGGAATTAAATGATGCTAACAACAAATTATTAGAAGATATTGAGAAAGACAGGAAGCTTGAAAACATGAGAAAAGAGTTTATTCGGAATATTTCTCATGAGCTTAAGACCCCACTTGGTGTTATAAGGGCGTTTACTGAAGGCCTCCAGGATGGTATCGTCGAAAATGATGTGGATTACTTTTCAGATGTTATTTTAGAGGAGGTCACCACGCTTGAAGCCTTGGTAAAGGATATGCTTGAACTGTCAAAGCTTCAAACTGGGGCTTATAGGCTCGAACTGGAAACCTTTAAAATCAATGTTTTGATTGAAAATGTTATCCTTAAACAGACCCATTTTGCAGCAGAAAAGGGCATGAAGTTTGAATTTGATCAATGTGAATATGATCAAGTTTTTGGAGATTACCGAAAAATGGAGCGCGTTTTTGCTAACTTTGTTTCAAATGCCGTGAGATATGGTGATCCCAATACTGTGATAAGCCTTCAAACACGTGTTATAGAGCGTAGAATAGAGTTCTCTATACACAATGAATGTAAACCACTTTCCGAGGACCAATTAAACAGAGTATGGGATAAGTTCTATAAAGTAGATGAATCTAGGTCCAAAATCCTAGGTGGAAGTGGTTTGGGATTGGCTATTGTAAAAGAGATTTTAGAGCAGCATCAGGCAATCTTTGGTGTTGAAAACACTGCGAAAGGCGTCCGCTTCCACTTCGAAATGGATAAATATGGCAACACGATTGTATAAAAACTACAAGACAAAAAAGAACAATTTTGAATAATTTGATAAAAGACTAGTGATATCAATTGATGCACACGTGTCAAAAAAAGGAAAAAGGGCAACTTGTTTAGTGGTTAACAACATAAGTTACATTTTCTTAATTGACAGACTCAAAGAGTGTGTTATAATTTGAAAAGTCGAAAGTAAACATAGCGCATAGCTATGTTTTCATTTTTTTAAGAAAGGTTGATATCATGAAAGCAAATCAAAAGATTTTTTATGGTGCTTTTGTAACGCTACTATTCATTGTGATCATGTTGGCATTCCAGCAGATCAAAGCAGCACAAAAAATCGAAGCTTATGAGAACGAGCAAGCATTATTAACATCGCAATTAACGGAACAAGAAAATAAAATTGAAATTTTATCAGAATCACTTGAAAAAGCTCAAGACACCTTATCTGAGCAATCTGGCATGGTTAAAGAATTTAAGCGTTTATCGCAATTCATCGATTTTGATGAGTTCGATTCCTCGCAGCTTGAAAGAAGCCAAAAAATATCTGAGGAAACACCACTTGATTCTGAAAGTGCACTTGCCCTTGTCAAGTATGCAGACCAGTATGATGTACCAGTTTCTTTAGTCCTATCCATCATGGAAATTGAAAGTAACTTTAACAAGGATCTCGTTGGCACACATCAAGACAGAGGCCTTATGCAGATCATACCTGATACTGAAGAATGGCTTGCAACTGAGTACGGTGATGAGCTTGGCTTGGAATATGATCCAAGCAGAATTTTTGATGCGGATTACAACATTGCACTAGGGGTAAAATACCTTGATATTTTAATGAGTGCACATGGCTCAAACTTTGAAAGAATTTTATCTGAATATAACAGAGGACCATATAA
>NZ_JBVBZF010000473.1:0-1998 GCF_057447755.1 Fusibacter sp.
CATCTTCATAAAAAACGTAGGTAAACTTGATGTTTTCCACCTGAAAGCTAGAAGTTTCAAGTGGTCTTGAACTAAAAACGATATCGCGTTCAGTTTTTAATATATGGTTGACATACTCAGGTGCTTCTCTGCTTTCATCGACCGAGAGCACAGTGAAAGCATGGTTGTACTTGGTATTAAAATAGCGAGCTTCGTTAGCGCGTAGTCCTGCAAGTGCAATTTTCATTGGTGATGATTCAAGCCCGACTGTAGAGACTTCTTTAAAGTCAACAAGATATGCCATTTTAACCTTGTATACTAAATTTATCTTAGTATACTCTCCTTCCTTCGTTATTATTTTTATATAATTAATCAATAACATTGTGGAGTATTTCATTTTTCCTTACAGCTCGACTGTTTTTTGGAGGGTATAACCACAACTAGTATTGATAACAGGAATTAGCTGGTTAACCCTGAGAGGTTTTATTTACAAGGTAATGGCTTTATTAGACCGTGGTTTGACACACAGTGTTAAATAAGATATTAGGAGGACTACCATGATTTACGTCGGTATTGATGCTGCTTCTAGAAAGCACGACTTTGCAATCATGAATGAAAATGGTGAGGTGATTCATCAACCTACTACCATCACAAATGACTTGAAGGGATTTAAAAAGCTCCATACAGAAATCGCTTCCCATACAGAGCTTCCGGATGAAGTGTGTATAGGAATCGAGGAGACAGGCATCTACGCAAAGAATCTGTCATCATTTTTGCATTCAAGCGGATTCAAAGTCTTCAGTCTTAATCCGTTGCTAACATCCTTTAGCCAAAAATCTGTTTCGTTACGCAAAACGAAAACCGATAAAGTTGATGCAAAAGCCATCTGTAGATACATCAGGCTGAATCATTCGATTCTCAGCCCCTATACATCTACATTATACAATCTCGATGAGCTTAAGTCACTATCTAGGATTCGTTTTAAAAAGCTTAAAACGCTCTCTCAAGCTAAAATGGAATATACTCGTTTATTAATGATTATGTTCCCTGAATTTACTAAATATTATGATCAGCATGCCAAGTGGGCTAGGGAACTTTTTTGTAAATATCCCACAACGGCTCAAATCGCTAGAATGCACACTGATACTATTGTCAGTATGTTACGCATTAAAGGTGACCGTTTCCAGGCTGCTGTTCGCATTAAAGCATTAGCTAAAGAAACCATCGGTAGTATTTCAACCACTAACCAGATTCTTTTGACTTCTGCACTTGATGACATAAAACATTATGAAGTTCAAATTCAAGCCATTGATAAAGCTATTGATGAACTTATGGAACCTTTTGATTTCATCAAATCTGTACCCGGAATTGCTAACATCACTGGTGCCATGATTTTAGGCGAGATTGGTGATATCAATAGATTCAAAAGTGCTTCAAGCTTACTTGCTTTTGCTGGTCTTGACCCATCTGTTTTTGAATCTGGTGAATTTAAGAGTAATAAATCCAGAATTTCAAAACGAGGCTCTGCCTATTTAAGGGCTGCTATCTTTACCGCCACTAGAGTTGCATGTGTTGGAAATGGAAAAGACAATAAATTTAGACAGAAATATCTGAAGAAAAGATTACAAAACAAGCACCATACTGTTGCTATTTGCGCAGCTAGCAAAAACATGATCAACACTATTTTTACAATGCTGAAAACTGGAGAATTCTTCTCTTACAGTTACTAAACAGCAAAATTACTTCAATGATATGGGTTCACACCCTTGTTTAAGTGTGCCCATTTTTAAGAATCTACTACATACACAAAAGTTTAATAAGTTTTGACTAATTATCTTGACTTTTTAATAGCTGGCTCCTAAACCTAAAAAATATAAAATAACTTTATAAAATATAAATGTGATTAATACGCATCCTTAAGACCTGCCATTAATGCATTTTAACAGTATAGGGTTAAAATGATAGGGGGTCAAAACGGCTTAATTAATACATGAATGTGCCTTTTTTTCTTCGAACATA
>NZ_JBVBZF010000474.1:0-1991 GCF_057447755.1 Fusibacter sp.
TCCTCCAGCGTCGATGGTACTTGGCGGGCAGCTGCCTGGGAGAGTAGAACGTTGCTGGTTACAAAAAGATCTGATTGAATAATCAGGTCTTTTTGCTTTTTTGACAAGACCATAACCATTTACATAGTAAAACCTTCTCTGTGCTTAAGGCAGAAGTTGAATAATAACCTGACTTTTAAAAGGAAGTTTAAATGTATTAAAATCTTGTTATGGTGGTAATG
Organism: Fusibacter sp.; assembly: GCF_057447755.1. NCBI lineage: Bacteria > Bacillati > Bacillota > Clostridia > Eubacteriales > Fusibacteraceae > Fusibacter > Fusibacter sp. The sequence continues at coordinate 222 of NZ_JBVBZF010000474.1, forward strand.
AGATAATCTTGATAGGCTATGTTGATCAATAATAGTTTCATACTTATTTAGGCGTTGAACATTTAATTTATAAGACATACTTTGTAAAAATAAGGCACTAATAGATTTACCCTTTTGCATTAAAGCGCGGATATCTATTAGTGCCTATCTAATGTCAATATGAAGGAAAGCTTTAAAAAAGCCTACTATAATAGAGGGTAAATGCTTTACCTTTTTCTTGCATAAACGATTCGTTCGATGGATGTACTTTGTAAACCACGATTTAAGGGTCTTACATAGGTATCAAATAAATCTTCGTATGATTTATCTTCTATTAATTCCCAATCAAATTGAAGTAAAAATTCTTCAACTTCGTCTGGATTAAGTCCAAAATGCCAAATTTTATCTTTCAAAACATATTTATCATAAGCCTGCTGCCAATTCATAAGGTTTGAGCCATCTATAAAATCCCGTCGAACATAAGTAAAGACTAAGTGACTACCATTTGCTGCTCTTGATAAAAATTTAAATAGAGATTGAATCGCTTCATCTGAAAGGTATTGGGAGACAGCTTCTAAGATGAAAAAATTTGGTGATTCTAAGGAAAATCCTTCAGAAGCCAGTTTGTTGGATAGGTCTTCTTGATCAAAATCTATTGAAATAATGTGATAATTATTTGGAAGTGAAATTTTATTTTTTTCAATAAGCTTAATTTTATCTGAAACATTATAAGTCTGATCAACTTCAAAAATTTTATTGTCATTATAGACCATTAAACTTGTATCATAACCTGATCCTAAATTTAAAATACTATTAACGTCGTCCTTATATTGTTTCAATTTATCTTTCACAAAGCTTTTTCTACAAATCATTCCTGCCCATATGCCTGGAAGACTTTTTTCACTAGATTTTATCATCCAATTTAAAAGGGGTTTGAATTTAAGCACATTAACTAAAAGTTTCATACTACTTGGTAGTATTTTATAGGCGTTTTCATCAAGAGTCCCCCTGTTTTCAATTGGAAAAAGTTGCTCGATGGCAACTAAAACAGTAGGTCCCAAACCAGTTTGAGCTGCTTTTTTAGACATTTATTCTACCTCCATTAAAGATTTAAGGCATATTTACCCAATGAAATCGCTATTAATTATATATTCAGAATAATTACCATTCCTTAATTAAATTAAATTGAAATAAACAGTTGACTTAGAAATCGATATGAGGTATTATAGTCAAGTCGCCTAATGAAGTTGCTGTTTAAGTCTGGCGGCAGTAAAGTGAATATCAAATATGGTTTTGTTAAAGAATGTAAATTACTAATAGACAATATATTAGGAATGCAATGTTGAAAAAATACTTTAAAAAAGAAGTAAAAAAGATATTGACAGTGATTAACATAACTGATATACTGATATAGCTGTCGCACATTAGCACAAAGGCCTTAAGGCTTGAAATGATAATGAAGCGACAAGACACAGGACCTTGAAAATTGAATAGCGCAAATGAATTAAAACACGCAATTCTTTGAGCTTATGGAAATCATTTCGGTGATGGAAGTTGCTTAACGGAAACAAGTGATAAAAGTCTGAAAAGACAAAACGGAAACAAAAGCCATTTAGATCTTCGGATCGAAAATGAAAGTTAGCTCATTTATGAGTCCGGCCTACGTTTGCAAGCAAACGTTACGTTGGATTTGTTTAACGAAGTTAAACAATAAGGATTATAATTAAGAGTTTGATCCTGGCTCAGGATGAACGCTGGCGGCGTGCCTAACACATGCAAGTCGAGCGAGAA
>NZ_JBVBZF010000475.1:0-1984 GCF_057447755.1 Fusibacter sp.
CTTGGACGATGCCTTGGTTGAAAAAGTCCAGGCTTTTGAAGCGCAAAATAAGGAGCTTATCAGTGAAAGAAATCGGTTCCAGTTGATACTGGATGCCAGCAACGAAGTTCTATGGGATTTGGATTTAATCACAGGCAAGCGTCATTTTTCAGACTCAAAAATAATTGCCTATCCTGAGTTCTACAGTTTTTCAATCAATCCTGAGGATTGGTATGAGCACGTTCATACCGAAGACAAAGTACAAATGATCAAGGGCCATCAAGCCCTAATAACGGGCCAGTCAGACTATTTTTCCATGGAGTTTAGGCATTTTTACAACAATGAATTCCAATGGTTTTTATGTCGTTCGCTTTCACTGCGTGATGAATATGGAAAAGTCGTTCGAATTGCAGGCTCTTATAGCTGGATTCACCCACAAAAGCAAAAAGATCTCGAGATGGAAACCTATGCTTTTTATGATATACTCACTGGTTTTCCCAACCGATCAAAGCTTGTTTTAGATCTTTTTGAAATCATAAAAAAATCACCTAATGATCCATTGACGCTTTATTTCATCGACCTATACGGTTTCAGAGAAATCAACAACACCTATGGCCATGCCGTTGGTGATGAGATCATAAAGGCCATCTCAACGAGAATTGCTTCAAACTTCCATAACATTCAGATCTATAGAATTAACGGTCCGGAGTTTTTCTTTATAGTCCCACATCAACAGTATGCTCAGGCTGACATGCTAAATCGAATCATGCTCACCTTTGAAAACCCCTTCAGCTATTCTGAAAATGCCGTCCACATTAGCTACAATGTCGGCATTTCCAAATATCCTGAACATGGCTTTCACCCAGAAGTACTGTTAAAGCATGCGGACACTGCCCTTTATCATGCCAAACTCAAGGGCGTTCGAAAATCCATGCTCTATGATGAACATATGACAGAGGATGTCACCTCCAAAACGGTGATCAGCAATTTGCTCTACAAAGCCATTAAAACAAATGAGTTTGTCGTTTATTTCCAACCCATTTACGATCTTTCAAATGATACACTTTATGGGTTTGAAGCTCTACTGAGATGGTTTAATCCTCAAATCGGTCAGATTTCACCCAATAAGTTCATTCCGATTGCAGAAGAAACAGGCATTATCGTGGAACTTGGTCCCATGGTCTTTGAAATGGCCTGCATGGGCATGTTACCTTATATTGAAGCGCATCCGACATTGTCCCTTTCAGTAAATGTCTCCGCCAAGCAGATTATTCAAGACCAATTCATCACTCAATTAAATGAAATTATCGACCGGACTGGATTTCCTAAGAAAAATTTATGTATTGAAATTACAGAAAGCGTTCTCATAGAATCCTTTGACCTTGTTATTGACAAGCTTAAATTCTTAAGAAACTCAGGCTACACCATTGCCCTCGACGATTTTGGAACTGGCTACTCCTCATTGAATTACTTGAGTCAGCTGCCGATTTCCACCTTGAAAATCGACAAGGCCTTTGTGGACCGTATTCATGATAAGTCACAGGAATACTATCTTTTAAAATCCATGATCACCTTGGCAAATGACCTAAACCTCTCTATGATTGTGGAAGGTGTGGAAACCAAAACACAAAAGACGCTTTTGGAATCACTTGGCTGTACCTTATTCCAAGGTTTTTACTTCTCAAGACCGCTTGATCCACTTGGTCTTTCCAAATTAATGCAAGACACCCCAAATGCCTAAGCAAATGGGGTGTTTTATTTTTTGAGACCGGTCCTTTAAGAAACGATATTGCCGTCTTCGATATCTGCTGTAACAAGCGTTAAGAAGTCCGCGTCATCCGTTGCTGCAAGAATCATACCCTGTGAGAGTTCGCCACGAAGTTTAACCGGCTTTAAGTTTGCCACGATAATGACTTTTTTACCTACAATATCCGTTGGTTTATAATGCTTGGCAATACCTGAAACCACTTGTCTCACATCATTGCCAACCTTTAAGGTTAAAATC
>NZ_JBVBZF010000476.1:0-1975 GCF_057447755.1 Fusibacter sp.
AAGGTGGCATGTGGATCCACGTAGAGCAATCCGCAGGCCTTAGCCGAGGACGCTTGCTCGTAGGGGAACCATATGGCACCTTTTTATGCCACGTCCAAAATTCTTCCCAACAAAAAAGGTGGCATGTGGATCCACGTAGAGCAATCCGCAGGCCTTAGCCGAGGACGCTTGCTCGTAGGGGAACCATATGGCACCTTTTTATGCCACGTCCAAAATTCTTCCAAACAAAAAAGGTGGCATGTGGATCCACGTAGAGCAATCCGCAGGCCTTAGCCGAGGACGCTTGCTCGTAGGGGAACCATATGTCACCTTTTTATATAAACGAATTTTTATTTTAGACCCAAAATTGCTCTTGCTTCTTCTGGTGTAGCAACTTCTCTGCCGATTTCTTTCGCGAGTCTTACGATTCTCTCAACGAGTTCAGCATTTGATTTTGCAAGTCTTCCCTTTGAGTAGTAAACATTGTCTTCAAAACCAACACGAACGTGTCCGCCCATGACAATTGCCATTACTGCAAGTGGTGTTTCAGAACGGCCAATACCTGCCACAGTCCAAGTCCAGCCTTCAGGAAGCTGATTTACCATGAACATTAAGTCTTCTGGCGTTCCAGGACACGCTCCAGGTACACCAAGAACAAAATCCACATGAAGGGGTGCTTTGACAAGACCTTTCTTCACAAGTGCTTTAGCATTCTCAATCATACCACGTTCAAATACTTCTATTTCAGGCTTAACACCCATCTCTTGCATTTTTGTTGCAAAGCGTTCTATATACTCTTCAGAATTCATGAAGACATCCGGACCAAAGTTACATGTACCACAGCTAAGTGTCGCCATTTCTGGTTTCAAGTCAACTGGTTGTAATCTTTGTTCTGGCGTATGCCATACAGCACCACCTGTTGACGGTTGGAAAATAATCGGACATTTCGCTTCTACTTTCTCTTTAATCTCTTTGTAGACTTCAAAATCTTGAGTCGGATTACCTTCAGCATCTCTTGCATGAACATGAACAATTGATGCACCCGCTAAGTAGCATTCATATGCCGCTTCAGCAATTTCGTCTGGTGTGAGCGGTAAATTTGGTTGTTGTTCTCTAGTGACTTCTGCACCTGTCAAAGCCGCGGTTATAATTAATTTTTCCATGTGATCACCTACTTATTTCTTTGTTTATCTTTAGTAACGACACATGTACCCACTGCTCTACATACGATAATTGGCTCTTCAAGTACATCACAAGCAGAATCATTGATATCAGGTCTTGGAATAATTACTTTACGTGCTTCAAATGTCATCTTACGAGATGAATTTCCCACTTTTGTAATTTCGCCCACTGCTTCAATGTAATCACCCGCATATACTGGTGCTAAGAACTCAACACTTTCATATGCCGCAAAAAGACCCTCATCACCATCTTGACGAATCAAAAGCTCTGTTGCAACATCGCCAAATAGGTTAAGCATTTTAGCGCCATCCACTAAATTACCACCGTAGTGTGCATCGTGCATACTCATTCTCATTCTAATCATTGCTTTTTCGGACATTTCTGTTCCCTCCAAATTATTTAAAATTTGATCCCTAATCCCTATTTTACATCATCTTTCAGGAATTTTGAAGGTATTTCCCTCAACCTCCATAAATTTCTCCTTAATGATGTCAAATCCAATGGCAAAAGCCATGATCAAGAGAAATAAAACAATGAAATTATAGCGTGGCTGACCTTCATAAACAAAGAAAACCAATGACACAAAGGCCAAGTTTATCACGGGTAAAACCACAAAGGCTTGTAAATTCAACTTTTGATTATAAAGCGCTCTTATCATTCTAAATATATTCATAAAAACATATATGATGCCAAAACCGCTGATAATACTTAACAGAATGTCTGATATTGCTCTTAAAAAATTCATAAAACGCTTGTAGGTGTACTCATCTAATCCTTTTAAGTTGGGATAAATTTCATCAATTGTATCATAAGA
>NZ_JBVBZF010000477.1:0-1964 GCF_057447755.1 Fusibacter sp.
CTCATTCATGACGTAAACACGGTCACAAATGCCTAGGATTTCAGGCAGTTCAGATGAAATGACAATGATGGATTTACCTTCATTTGCAAGCTGCTGAATGATGGTATATATCTCATATTTAGCGCCGACGTCAATCCCCCTTGTTGGTTCATCTAAGATGAGGATGTCCGGTTCTGAGAATATCCATTTGCTGAGTACAACCTTTTGCTGATTGCCACCTGACAGGTTACCTGTTTTTTGATGGATGCTAGAGGACTTGATATTGAGTTTCCCCCTGTATTCATCGGCTACGATTAATTCTTTGTTATCATTTACCACTTGCCTTTTACTGATTTTTTCTAGGTTGGCAAGTGTAATATTTCTCTTAATATCATCTATCAATACTAAACCTGCGTGTTTTCTGTCTTCTGTCACATAGGCTAGGCCATTTTTAATGGCGTGTTTCACATCCTTAAGCTCAAGCTGCTTGCCATCCTTATAGAGCTCTCCTGTGATGTGCTTTCCATACGCTTTTCCAAAAATACTCATTGCAAGCTCAGTTCTTCCCGATCCCATAAGGCCTGCAATCCCTAAAATTTCACCTTTTCTAACGTTTATATTGACATTGTCAATGCGTTTTCTGGATTCATCCATTGGATCATAAACCGTCCAGTGCTTCACTTCAAAATTCACTTCACCAATATTGGGCATGCGCTTTGGAAAACGATTTACGAGGTCGCGTCCAACCATGCCCTTGATAATTCTTGCTTCTGTAATTTCATCATGTCCTTTTTTCAGTGTTTCGATGGTGTGTCCATCCCTGATTACTGTAATTTGATCCGATATTTTTGTGACTTCATTTAGTTTATGAGAAATAATAATGCATGAAATACCTTGTTCTTTATTGATCTTCATTAAAAGATTGAGCAAATGCTCTGAATCATCATCATTTAAAGCCGCTGTTGGTTCATCTAGAATGAGGAGTTTAACATCCTTGGAAAGGGCCTTTGCGATTTCCACAAGCTGCTGTTTACCCACACCGATATCTCTTACTAAGGTGTTGTGGTTCTCTTTTAGACCAACAAGTTCTATGAGTTTCTTAGCTTTAGCATGTGTCTTATTCCAGTCAATGATGCCCTTTTCAGATTGTTCATTCCCAAGAAAAATATTCTCAGCAATGCTCATGTAGGGACTCAAAGCGAGCTCCTGATGAATGATGACAATCCCCTTTTTTTCACTTTCCTTAATGTTTCTAAAGCTACAAAGAGAACCTTCAAACAATATATCACCCGTATAGCTTCCATGGGGATAAATGCCACTTAAAACACTCATTAAAGTAGATTTTCCCGCACCATTCTCACCCACCAGCGCGTGAATTTCGCCATTTTTGACCTCTAAATGCACGGAATCAAGTGCTTTAACCCCTGGAAAGGTCTTTGTGATATTTATCATTTCAAGTATGTTTTCAGACTTCCTAGTTTCTGACATAGTATACTCCTTAAAAATAGATGCTGCGGCAACCTAAGATTACCACAGCACCTATCAACAATTCCTTATTTGAGTTGATCTTCTGTATAATAACCTGAATCAATTAAAAGTGCTTTGTAATTGTTCACATCAGCGAATACAGGTTCACATAAATATGAAGGTACAATTTTAATGCCATTGTCATAAGTTTTTGTATCGTTGATTGGTGGTTCAGTACCTTTCATGATTGCGTCAACCATTTCTACTACTTTACCAGCTAATGTTCTCGTATCTTTAAATACTGACATTGATTGCTCACCAGCGATTAACATTTTAACGTTTGTTGTATCACAGTCTTGACCTGTTAAGATTGGGAAAGGTCTGTCTGTTGAGCCGTAGCCAGCTGCTTTTAATGAAGCAACTACACCTTGTGCTAAAGAGTCATTTGGCGATAAGACAACGTCTACGTTTTCATCAGCATAGAATGCTGTTAAAAGGTTATCCATTCTCGCTTGAGC
>NZ_JBVBZF010000478.1:0-1949 GCF_057447755.1 Fusibacter sp.
AATGCAGCATTTCGCACAATTGTCTCACAAAAAATCGAGGCGGTTTCAGCCAATGGCATAGGATAATTTGTGTTGAGAATGGACTCTGATTTTAAGCGATCACCATGATAGGCGTGTCCTAGCTCATGTGCAATTGTGAGCACATTTTTGAAACTGCCTGTAAAATTAAGCAAAATCCTACTTTCACCAAGACCTTGGATGTTGGCACAAAAAGCGCCTCCAGCTTTTCCACCACGGGGTTCAAAATCAACCCACGCTAGGTCAAAGCACTTTTGAGCAAAGTCAGAGAGGTCTTTGCTAAAATCAGCAAAGTTTGAAATGACAAAGGCTTTGGCTTCTTCAATGGTATAGGTAGGTGTCTTATCGCCTATTGGTGCTGCAATGTCATAAAAGGCAATTTTGTAGGGTGGTTCATAACCCAGTTTTTTTGCCTTGATTTTTAAATAGCGTCTAAAGTGAGGCAAATATTCTTCCATGGTCTCAATCATGGCATCCAGCGTTTCTTTCGAAAGTCTTGCATTATAGAGGGTTTCATCCAGTGGTGACTCAAACCCTCGAAGTGTGGACAAGGTAATGACTTCACCCTTGATACTGTTTAGTGCACTTGCTGAAATTTCAGCGTGTTTTGTATAAGCTGACAATTCAGCATGGTATCCCTTTTTTCTAAGCTCAGCGTTTGCGCTAAAAGCAAGATTTCGAATAGCCATAATGGGAAGGGACTGGTTTTTACCGTCTATTTCAAGGTCCCCCATAAGCTGAGATGCCGTCTTACCCTGTAGGGTCTCAAATGCAATTGAACCTGTTGTCTTAAGCTTTGAAATCATGGCTTCTTCTTTTGGAGAAAGCATATGAAGCGTGCTATTTTTTTGTTCGAGGAGATAGAATAAATGGGCTTTTATCAGTTGAGATTGAGTCGAAAGCACTTGAAGTTGACCGGGTGAAGGCAGCCAATACTTAAAGCAAACCATAGGGGCTGTTAAAGCACTTGATGCCCTTTGAACCTTATCAAGCAGACGCAATGCCTCTTGAGAGCTTGCATCTGCCTTAAAAGTTAAATGACCAAAAGCCTCAAGCCTTCTAAGCAACTTTGAATCTTCAATCAAATGTGCTAAAAAGCCCTCAATCCCCATGATGATATCCTCATCAGAGGGGGACAATTTCTCAAGTTCTGTCACCAGTAGACTATATTTCTCTGAAAGGCCTTCTAATTCAGAAAGCGCTGAAAGCAGGGCGTTATCGTCAAACCCCCTATAAAGGCTATTAAGTTGCCAACGATAGTTCATGATCGTCACCACTTATATGGCCAAAGCGACAAAGGCATCAATGTCTTTTTTAATAATCTCCAGTGATTTTAACCAGAAATCTTCTGATTCTACATCAATGTCCATTATTTTACAGACGTCGACAATATCCATTTTACCTGCAGAGGCTAAAAGCGTATCATAATGCGCAACAAAATAAGATTTATCTTCTAAATATTTGGCATACAGGCCCTTGGCAAATAAGAGACCAAAAGCATATGGGAAATTATAAAAATTGAGTCCAGCTGAATAATAGTGTGGTTTGATTAGCCACATATAAGGATGAAGATGTTCATGATCAAGCCCCACACCATAAGCTTCCTTCTGTGCATTAAGCATGATGGTCTTGAGTTCAGAAACAGATAAGGGATGATCTGCTCGTGTTTCAAATAATGCGGATTCAAAAATAAAACGGGAATAAATATCACAAATAACCTGTGTGGCATCTTGAAGTGAATTCTCCAAAATCGTGATGGCTTCCTCTTTAGAAGCTATTTTGAGTGCGGCATTGTTGACGATGGTTTCACAGAAGGTAGAGGCTGTTTCTGCTAATGGCATTGGAGAATCTATGTTTAATATATTTTCTTCGTTGGCGCAGATTGCATGATAACCATGACCTAGTTCGTGTGCCAAAGTCGTGATGTCTCC
>NZ_JBVBZF010000479.1:0-1919 GCF_057447755.1 Fusibacter sp.
CGACTATCAAAACCTTATATTTACTGTAATCAATCATACTGCCCCCTATTGTTCATTCTCGTATTTTTCTATAATGGGTTTAATCATATCGAATTCAATTTTTAGGATATCTAGAGCTTCTAGGAAGTTGGGCCGCAAAACAATATATTCTTTTTTTTCAATGATTGAGGCTAGGGTCACCAAAGCAACTAACTCTTTGTGAATAATATGCTCATCAGATGGATTATGATGATACATACAGACTTCTATAAGCTCCATCGGAAAAGCCCACCAATTTAAAAAATAGCCTCCAACAAGGCAGTGATCAAGCTTAAATTGCAACCTCTCCTCAGTCAAAATACTTGAATCCGTTAACTCTATTGACAAAATTTTATCCAAATAGGCTTCTTCAAAAATTTGAAGCATAATAATTTTACCTATATCATGTATTAAACCTGCAGAACCCACAAGTGGCGGCACTTTTTTCTTATAATATCGTTCATAAAGATCATGGTAGATATTATTGGTCCTAGCAGAATGTATCCATATATTTTCACCCTTTTTAAACAATGCCTCTTTCATTTGTGAAATTTCATACGAAAGAATGATCTGCTTTAAATTGTTTAGGCCAATATACATGACTGCTTGCTGTAAATTTCCCGTCTTAGCTTGATAAAATGCCGAGTTGGCAAGTCTTAAAATATTAGAGGTAATTGCCAGATCTTCTTCAATAATACCACATATTTCTTCTATACTCTTGTCCTTTTGAATAAGCATGTTGACTCTTTCAAACAACCTCGGCAGAGTTTTTACACTCTCAAAATTTTGCACTTTCTCAAAAAGATTGACCTGTTCGAACTCCTCTTCAAGCAAAAACATTTTTTGAATACTTACAATAATTTCATCATTGTTCCAAGGCTTGTAAAAATACTGTTTCGCTAAGTTTTTACTCACAGCTTCCATAATGCTGTTAACAGAGGCATAACCACTTAGGGCAACGCGAATGGTCTTTGGAGAAGCCTCTTTAAAGAGTTTTAAGACCCTAATGCCATCAAAATTTGGCATTTTAATGTCTGTGACAAGCATATCTAGAAAGTCCACCGATAGGAGCACATTCACTGCCTCACCTATATTTTCAGCATAATAACACTCATACTCTAAATTTCTGAAGAGCCTTTTCAAAGATCGCAATATATTGGCTTCATCATCAATAAATAATATTTTTCTCATTTTTTCTCCCCATTTTTGACCTCGTCAAAAGTCTTCTCACCTAAAAATTCACAAAAGAATCCACCGTATCAGTATCAACCTTGCGTATTGGTAATTTGATTTTAAAAGTCGTCCCGATTCCAAACTCAGAAATAAAATTCAACTCACCACCATGCTTATTAGTTATTATATCATACGCAATGCTCATGCCAAGCCCTGTTCCTGTACCGACTTCTTTTGTTGTAAAGAACGGAACAAATATCTGATCCTGATCCTTGACTTTAATGCCAATACCATTATCCATGATCTCGCAATAAATATATTTTTCATCACTTCTTGTGGTGATTTTGATGATTCCCTTATGGTTCTTGCCTTTTTCCTTGATCGCATGCGTAGCATTAATCAATATGTTTAAGAGGACTTGATTGATTTCACCAGCGATTGCATAGGTCAATGGCACATACTGCATATCTTTAATCACTTCTGCACTGTATTTAATTTCATTATTGGCGATAATTAAGGTTTCATCAAGACCTTCATTGAGATTGTACTCGGTGAAGGTCATCATATGATCCACTCTTGAGAACTTTCTCAAACTCATGACGATCTTTTCAACGCGCTCAAGACCTATGCTCGTATCCTTAAACAAGCCTTCGTAATCCTCAATGATATATTTATAATCACTTTCATCTATGGCATTTTCAACCCTTTCTAAAAAGTCTTGAACCAGA
>NZ_JBVBZF010000480.1:0-1906 GCF_057447755.1 Fusibacter sp.
GAAGCGTTCGGACACCTTGAGGAAGACCTATTTTGGAAGCAAAAAGAGGGCCTTATTCAGGCATATCGGATTATGAGAGACAGTGAAGGTGGTTTCCTATATGAGTTTGAACAGTTTAAAACTCAAGAAGCTGCTGAGACATATCTTACAACTTTAGAAGGTAAAATTTCAATGGACTTGATCATAGAGTCGAGGTTACCTTCAGACTTGCCACAGTATATGGAGGACTAAGCCACAACCTTTAACAAACCTAGTGGAGAAAGAAGACAGAATCAGAGGCTTAAACGATAAAACTTCTAATATAACAATAATCATGTATAGTCTCAGCAAGAATTGTGATAAAATTGAATAAGATTTCGTCTATCACGATTACAAACTTTATATAAGAGCGTATTAGGAGGCTGTATGAGGTTGTCCATTAGAGTAAAATTGTTTTTAATGATCAATAGTCTGGTTATCTTACTTGCTATCTTACTGATGTCATTTAGCACTATATTTATTGATGATATCCTCATCAATAAATATAGAGAACAGGAAATTAAGCTGTATTCAAAATTTCAGAGTAAGTATATGCACCTAAGTGATATGGGAGAAATTATAAAGAATTCAAGTGTGGTTTTCAGAGGTTTTGCAAGCATTATAGATTCTGATCTTCATATTAAAGAATCCAACACACCTGGGGTCAGACGAGAGGGCCAATTACAGACAGAATTTAAAGAAAGCGCACTTAAAGTGATTGAAAATCCCGATATAGCATATGAGACATTTGTCTTAGATGCCCTCCATGGTGAAGGGAATACCATGTTGCTCGTAGGAAGACTTAATGAAAGAGACTATATTATTCTTGATAAGCCACTCAATTATGTTAATGAAGTTGTGGATCTCATAAATAGTGCTATGTTGACATTTCTTTTCTTGCTCTTATTGCTGGGATTGGTGATTTCCTATTTGACATCCTTTGTATTTACAAGACCTATTTTGAATATCCGAATGGCATTACAAGCCATTGCCAATAAAGATTTTAGTCATAGACTAAACATAAGAAACAACGATGAACTTGGTGATTTAGGTCACCTTATCAATGAAATTTCGGATCAAATTAGGGACAACTTTGATGAAATTGAAGCCCAAAATGAGATGCTTGATAAAGATAAGACCATGCTTGAAGAGATGAACAAGCAGTTGCAAGATCTTTCAGAAACAGATACTTTGACCAAGCTCAACAATCGGTTAAAGGTTGACAGGGTACTTGAATGTGAGGTCGAACGTGCCAAAAGATCAGGTACGATATTTTCTGTGATTATCATAGACATTGACCATTTTAAAGTCGTAAATGACTCTTATGGACATCTTGTTGGCGACAAAGTGCTGGTCCAAATTGCCACTATTTTAAAAGAAAACTCAAGACGTCTGGATGTGGCAGGACGGTGGGGTGGCGAAGAATTTATCATCGTCTTACCGGATACATCGATTGAAGGTGCCTTCCATAAAGCAGAAAAATTCAGAGTTTTGATTGAAGAATGTAATTTTGGAGAAGCTAAGGGCTTAACAGCAAGTTTTGGTGTGGGTGAATATGATACAAATCTGCTCTTAAAAGATTTCTTAAAGAACGTTGATCATGCATTATACCAGGCCAAAGAGAATGGCAGAAACAGAGTGGAAAAATTTTGTAAGATATAATAGACCGGTCCATGGGTCATGATATACCAGAGAATCTTGAGTTGGCTATTTTTCCAGCAGTCAACATTAAAAAAGTATTCTTTCTGAAAAAACTTTTGAAATTGCTAAATTTGGGTAGTCATAATAGTATATGTTAAGGTTATATCAGTATAAATCAAAAACAGATAAACTTTGCAATTTTTAGATTGCTGGAGGTAGACATGATTCCCAAGAGGACATTTTTTAA
>NZ_JBVBZF010000481.1:0-1891 GCF_057447755.1 Fusibacter sp.
ATTTCTTATGAAACTTTAATTTACCAAAGAAGCATTAAGTGATAAAATAGGTATGAGTTTAAATCGTAGACAATTTATGAATGATGGGGATTATATGAGCCAAGTTAAATCAATTACAACGCGATCGGGGATTCTCTTTTTAGGGAAAATCATCGATGCGTTTTTTATGTTTATGTTCAATTTTTTAGCGGCTAAATACATTGGTGCTGAAGGGTATGGCACTTATGTTTACATTAGTACCTTGGTGATGTTTTTAGCAATCGCCATAAAGCTTGGTATGGACCATGGTCTTACAGCTTTGATTCCAGGCATGAAAGATGTAAGAAAAGAAAAAGAGCTCGTCTCTTTTGCCATATATTTTCTATTGAGTTTAAGTGTGATTTTAGGTGTTCTTTTTTTTGTGAGTTCTGAATTTGTTTCAAAGACACTTCTAAACAATATTCAGCTCGAGTCTGCATTGAAACTGTTTTTACCCTTAATTTTTCCGATTGCATTTGTTCAGATGAGTGAGGGTATTTTTAGAACAGTAGGTGGGATAAAACATTTCTTTTTTAGTAAGAATATCATAATGCCACTTAGCTTGGTTTGCTTCTTTATGTTTAGAGTCATTATACTGGGTCAATCGACACTTGAAACTTTAATTTATTCTAACTACTTTGCATGGTCTCTGAACGTCATATATCTCGTTGGCATTTTAGTCCATAGGAAAATTCTTGTTTTGCTAAGTGTTCATAACAGAGACTTATATAAAAAACTATTGGTAATTTCAATACCCTTGATTCTCGTTGGTCTTATTGAGTTTCTCATGGGGAGAATTGATGCTTATATTATTGGTTACCAACTCACTGAGGCAGATGTAGGTATTTATAGTATTGTTGATAAATTAGCTTATATTGGAAACTTTATGTTTATAACAGGTGGTTCTATGATGGCACCTGTACTCGCAAGGTATTATTCTGAAAAAGATTTCACAAACCTAAAAGAGACTTATTTTGAAGTAAATAGATGGATATTGATTGTGAATACAGCGGTCTTTGGTGGTTTGATTTTACTTGGTCATGAGGTTTTAGCTCTTTTTGGACCAGAGTTTCTGATAGGTGATAATGTCTTATACGCATTGGCATTTGCTCAATTGATAAACGCCTTTTTTGGACCTTTGACTTTTTTAAATGCAATGGTAGGTCTTGAAAAAATAGAATGGCGAATAGGATTTTCAATGTTAGTGGCCAATACAGTTCTAGACATTGCTGTGGTTGATAGATATGGTATTGCAGGCATCGCTTATGTGAGTGTCTTGATTTATCTAATTGGTAACCTGATCAGAATGCTGTGGTTTAAGAGATCATTTGGCGTAAGTCTCATTGCACCAAGTGGTTTAAAAATCATCATGGCTGGTTTTCTGGCTTATATTCCGATGAAGTTACTATTAAGCTACAATCCCTTTACTGGATTTATTGGTACTTTTTTAGCATTTGGAACCGGATTTACAGTCTTATATTTATTCTTGATATGGTTCATCATTTTGGATCAAGATAGTAAAAATGCCCTATTTAAATTGTTAAATCGCAAATCGATTTAAAGAAATACCAAGGAGTAATTACATGATCGATATTTTAAAAACAATTTTAACAAATGAGTTTAAAGTCATGTTCACAGCAGCACTGCCTATCATTGAAATTAAGGGCGCTATTCCTCTAGGCCTGTCCCTTGGGATGAATCCTTGGCATGCTCTGATGATCAGCTTAATTGGCAGTATTATACCGGTACCCTTTATTCTGTTTGGGATAAGACCCATCTTTAACTGGCTAAAAAAGGCATCCTTTTTTCGAAAAATTACTGACCATATTGAGTATAAGACCCTGAACAGGAGTCACCGGATTCAAAAATATGG
>NZ_JBVBZF010000482.1:0-1887 GCF_057447755.1 Fusibacter sp.
ACGATCCCTGTTTTCTCATATAATTCAACGATGAATTCAAAAATGGGGTATGCACTCTTACCAAAATGTTCTGGATCGCGCTTATGACAACCAAATTGTGTGTGAATGCCAAAATGCTTTACACCAGCCTTTTGCAACCTTCCATAAGTCAGCTCTAATTGAGCTTTTGTGGACCCAAATTTGCTATTGGTATAGTCAAGGATGATTTTATCGCCATATTTTATTTGATAACCTGGATTTAGTCTAAAACAGATTGTTTCAGGAATTGTGGCACACGATTCTAGCAAGCTAAGGTGGGAGATATCATCTATGTTAATAAGCGCATTAAGTTTTAAAGCAACTTGATACTCATGAGCTGATGTGACGTTTGATGTGAACATGATGTCGTGTCCCTTAAAGCCACATCGATCTGCCATAAGAATTTCTGTGAGTGAGGCGCATTCAGCGCCACAACCCTCTTCCAAAAAAAGCTTTAGGATTGCTGGTGTGGGGGTGGCTTTTACTGCAAAATACTCTTTAAAGCCTTGATTCCAGCTAAAAGCTTTTTTTAAACGGCGAATATTTTCTATTATGGCAGTTTCATCATAGATATAAAATGGGGTCTCATAAGTTGACGTTATTTTCTGTATGTCTGATTGATTAAAGGGAACGTTCATCATATATTTATACTCCTTTGACGATGTGATATAATCATTGTAATTATAATTGCAAACAAAAACCAGTATAGAAAATATAAGGTATACCGGTATAGATTGGTGGTTGCGTGATGTATAAATATATGAAATTAGCAGAATTACTGAAAGAAGAGATATATTCAGGCAAGTATAAACCAGGCACTAAACTGCCTTCTGTTCAAAGATTGTCAAATGAGACAGGAATGAATAGTGATACGATTGTTAAAGCATACAACGCATTATTAAGAGAACATATTATCTATTCCGTCCCTAAAAGCGGTTTTTATGTGATGAAAAATGAAATCGGCAGAAAGATTATTGACATGAACAATATCAATTTGCCTAACCAGATAAATCCCTATATTGATTTTCAACATTGTTTAGAAAAAGCTATTAAAATTTATGGGCCCCAACTCTTTCAATATGGTTCACCAAGGGGAATGGATGAGCTTATTCAAGTATTGCCGAAACATTTAAATGGTATGCAAGTGTTTACAAAATCAGAAAATATATTTATAACAAATGGTGCCCAGCAAGCTTTACATATTATAAGTGCTATGAAGTTCCCCAATAGAGGATCAAAAATACTCCTTGAACAACCAACCTATTCACTGATGTTGAAAATTCTAAAACACCTAAACATACCTGCACTTGGTATTGCTAGAGATCATAATGGCGTAAATCTGAATTACTTAGAAAAAATGTTTCAACAAGGTGATATAAAATTTTTTTATACCATGCCACGCTATCAGAACCCCACTGGTTTTTCTTATAGCAATTCACAGAAAAAGGAAATTACAAAACTTGCAGAGCGCTATGGTGTCTTTATTTTAGAAGATGATTACTTGTTAGATCTAGAAGTGGATCAAAAGTCGGATGCACTTCATACACTGGGAAATAAAGAGAACATTATCTATTTACGGAGCTTTTCAAAGACTTTGTTACCGGGGTTGAGACTCGGTATGGTGGTAATGCCAGAGGTTCTTAAAAAACAATTTTTGGAAATGAAGTATTGTATGGATTTGAATACGCCAATACTTACGCAAGCTGCACTGGAAATATTTTTAACCAGTAGCATGTATAGGCATCATGTGAAGCGAACAAAAGATTATTATAAAAACAAAATGGATATATTGAGAAAGCTCTGTAATAAGGCACAGGACAAAATTGTATGGCACATTCCTTCTACAGGCTTGTATGCCTACTTGGAGAC
>NZ_JBVBZF010000483.1:0-1886 GCF_057447755.1 Fusibacter sp.
AAACCACTTATTAAACCTTTTCCAATACTACTAAAATCACAATTTGCCATAGAAATACTATCACATAACAAGGGGCAAGCTATGATTTCGTGGCCACTACTTGATTTAATCTACTTGTTGATGCAAGAAGAACTTGAAGCAGAAAAAAGTGTGACCATTCAAAATATCATAGAAAACAACCCTATACTTTCTACTGCCATAAATATCCTTCATCTTCATAGCGACAATGTCACTGAAGTCAAGGATACCAAGGTGACAAATGTCATCAGACAACAGCAAATCCTCATTAACAATTTGCTAAAAACAGTGACCTACAATCCAGTCTCGAACTTTTTAGAAGTACAAAGGCTTTTAGAAGTGAACACCATGTCTCTTTCTAGGGCTCATTATTTTAACCCCAATAGTTTGACACTGGTTAATCAAAATAACGAAAAAACAGACATTTATTTAATTGATGCAAGAAATGATCATCAAAGTCAGTCTGAAAATTATCAAAGTCTATATCATAAAGCCTTAACATACCAAAATACATTCAAACAAGGGCAAACTCATAGTGAGACTGTGGTAAGCATAAGTAATACCAGTCTGGTATCTCACTCAGATTTAAAGACTGAAAATAAAAAAGTAATCTCTGATCTAGAAAATAACAGGAGTACATACTCTGAAAAAAAATATAAGCTTGAATTTTTAAATTATTTTTATCAAAATGTAATGACTCAAAGTTCATATGATTTAAGTAATACGAACAACTTAAGTAAAGCAAGAAGCTTAAGTAATGCAAGTAACGTAAGTAATTTGAGTAATACGAGCGACTTAATTAATAAGAGCGACCTAATTAATAAAATTAATACAAGTCGTAGCATAATAACTACTAAAACTCATAACACAGGAAATATAGTCAATGCAGGAAGTATAGTCAATGCAAGCAATATATTCAATACAGACAACTCACACAATACAGATGATACTGTCAATACAGACAACCTAAACCATTCAAATTATCAAAGTAATCTGGATGCGGATGTAATTAAAACCGAGAAGAACAGCGAAGGTGGGCTCATTAATCACCAAGAGAATGGCATCTCCAAATTACTAAATCGCCTTTTGAAAAGGTCAACTAAGGCGTTAAGTGAAGATATAAGGGTTGATGAAAGGATTGACTCAAATATTGGAAATTTGTATTCTAGTTGGAATGCCTTTCAAACGCTTGTTTATCTTGAAGCCTTAATGCCAACTTTTGAACAGCAACAAAAAACAAATACCTTAATGGTTCACAGAAGATATAACGATGAGAAAGTCACACAGATTATAAATCGTGTGATTGAACCTGTTTTAAGAATTAAATCGTCAAGAGTCCGCAAAGATGCCTTAGAAGAAACCCTTAATATGCTAAAAAATCAAATCTTAAAAGGTGGACAGGTATACTTAAGGGATTCCCATTTTGATGGGGTGAAGGATGAGTATGATAAAAGTAGCTTACCAAGGATCACAAGCTACGAATTTATTAAGCATTATAAGAAGGACCTATATACAAAAACAGAGCATCAAATAATAGACATGGCATCAAGACAAAACAAGATGCTTCAATATCAAAATCAGAATGTGATGATAGCTTTAGGCAATCAAACTAACCGATCGAGTCATGAGCCCTCATTACAACCCCATGAACGACTAGGACTCAATATGGCTTTTGCCGATTTTAATCATAAAGAGCTGACTTTACCTGTAATGTTACATAAAGCAGTTCTAACTCATGAATTTCAAAGTCAAGTATTGGCAAGACTATCAAGGGACAATAAAACTGATTTTGGCAAGTCAAACAACATGTCAGAATATATCAGTCAGAATATTAGTCAATATGCTCAGAGATATTCTAAGCTTGCCTT
>NZ_JBVBZF010000484.1:0-1881 GCF_057447755.1 Fusibacter sp.
TACCACATCCATTTTTTATAATTTTAGACGCGTGTATTATATCATTTTATTTCATTAGTGTCATCAAGCAAGTTTCATTGAATCGCCCTCTCCATAACCACATCCTTATCGTCTAAGAGCTGAATCAAGCTTGGCTCCACCCCTAGGCTTGGCTCTATCCCATTACCATAGTCAGTTTGATCCGTCACAACACTGAAGACTTGAGTCGAGTAATGGAGTCTAAGGCCTGTGTTTTTAAGGACAATCTCCTTTGACGAATCTGAACATTTATAGGAACCATCTGTGGCTTGTCCTATGACTTCACCCAGCCCATAATACTTAAATGCAGAAACAAAATGACCCGTAGTTGAGAAACAACCACCATCCGTCAAAAGTACAACCTCCCCCCTATAGGGATTTTCTGCTGGAGAGATGACTTTTCCGTAACCCAGTATTTTCATCATTACTGGGAGTTCTGATGTAAAGTAGTCTGATGCCTGATCGACCAAATAACTTAATAAGAGCTTGGCCATTTTAGGATCACCCCCATAGTTTCCCCGTACATCTATTATGAGCTTCTTGACATCACTCTTATCGAGCGTCTCAAAAAAGGCCCTTAAAAATGGTTTAAAGGCTTGGGCTTTTGATGCCATAAAAAGGTTCACATCTAGGACAGCATAGTCATCATGGATTTGGTATTGATAATACTCACTTTCATCAATCCCCTGGAAATGTAAGCCCCATGCGTTTGTATTGTCTCCCTCGCTAAAAGTGCCCTTGAGGAGGACCTTCACGACCTGATCTCCTCTTTTAAAGTCCGCATCAAAGGAATTGGTTGTCTCAATAAAGGCCTGATATTTATTTGCGAAAAACTTATTAAGCATATACCATCTTTTATTGTTGGATGTGCCATCACTGCTTATATTGTCTATTAGGTCACTTAAAATAGCGGACATCTTTCGATTATTAAGACTTATGAGTTCATCACCCTTCTTCAAACCATATTGAGGGCTGTCATTTGCCAAGTAAACCTTGTCATTATAGACACGGACTTTAAGTGGGAAAAACACATTCTGATTGTAGAGGTCCGCCTCTGACTTTTTTGAGATTGATAAAACAGTATGCCCGCACCTAATGTCGACAATGGTCGGATTGATTAACCTATAAAATTCTGACTCTGACATGGGGTGGTCTACCTTTTGCCTTATCAAATTCATTGAACGGATAAAATCTTCTTTTTCTGAAAAAATCATGGGATTTTCTCTTAATATAGCCCTTTCAATTTGGTCCAAATCTTCATTGAGCTGTAAAACGGAATAGGTCATTTGACTTTGGCCTCCACGATTATTGTCTCGCAAAAAAATACCCATATAAATCGTCAGGACTAGGGCGATTAGGACCAGAGGTAAAATTGACTTCTTTTGATGATTATGACGTCTCATATTGATCACAACCAATACCTTTCGAACCACGTTTGTTGGTCTTGCCCTTTTCTCTTATCCTCATTAATCAAGATTGCCTTGATCACATCTACAAATTTGAATCTCATATCTTTCTCCTTCTAAAACTTTTATAAACAAGCTTTTTTGCCTTGCCACTTAGGACTTTGCTTTCATGCCTAGACAGAATTTCTGGGCTTTATGCATCTACTAAGCGGTTACACTTCAAATGGTATCTCAATTTCAAATAAAAAAAACCTAACCAAAGTTAGGTTTTGGGTTAGGTTTTTGAATTAAAGTTTTGGTTAGGTTATTAAGTTATGATTTAGGTTGAGGTTCTTGGTTTATAATCGCCATTGACTCAGACTTCATCATAGTAATCCATAAAGTGGTGTTTTTCACCATCCTTCTTCCAACCGACGATGGTGTTGAGGTTGACGTTATGGCCTGAGCTCATGATGCA
>NZ_JBVBZF010000485.1:0-1880 GCF_057447755.1 Fusibacter sp.
CCTCTTTAAAGCATCTACAAGATGACCTTCTATACCGATTGCCTTTTCAATGGTGCCTTCTGAGGCAAGTGACATAAGTGAGTTTTTTCCCGTTTTGCTTTCTTCAAGTCTGATGGTATTCTTATAGATTGCTGTTAAGGGAAAATCGCAAGGTCTCTTAGGACTTACTTCATACTTTGTAACACATTTTGCCTCACCCTTAGTCTCACGGTTTGCCTCACCCTTTAACGGATGATTTGTCTTGCAATTTATATCATGCTCTATCTGGTCCATAAAATGTGCATCTAGCGCCTTCAGAAACGCTTGCTCGCTTTTATCCCCTTGATACAAGATTTGGTCTACCACTTTTTTAGGGGTGAACATCATCGTTGTGGTGGTGACGACGACCCTATGATCCGCTTGCAAGATTCCTGCAAGCTTGAAAATAAGACTGGTCTTGCCACCAGCACCCACTACCGAGATTGTGACACATGAATGATGTGTCCCCAACAAATCACAGATGAACTGGTCAAAGATATTACCGCTTCCTGTGTTCACACAAGTTTCCATGGCCCAGTCCTCAATTTAACGCATTATTTTTTAGCTGTATCAAAATGGCTTCTAATACGCCACCTGCAATGTTTCGACCCTTGTCACTGATTGTGAAGCAATAATGTGTATTGCCTCTAGGGTCTATATCGCCAACCTTTAAACCCTGAGTAATTTTTACCGAAGGATGAATAAGGCCCCTAATCACACCGTCAATCTGGGCTTTTACTGCATTTCCATCGACCCTTAAAATAACTTCGCCCTTGCTGACTAGGTCACCAATTTTTTTATCACTTTCCATGATTCCGTCACATGGTGCACGTAATACACGTTCATGTGTGTATCCACCTATATCACCCGGTATATGGGTATTTTCTTTGGCCATGCCATTAAAAATCAATCTGCCAAGATCATGTCCACGGCTTGTTTCAACCACAGCATGCGCATTGACACCAGCCTCAATGTTTGGTCCTAAACCAACCACAACACTGGCATAGTCCTTTGTATAGTTTACTTTTTTCTTCGTCAAAGTAGCGTCAACAAACACGTCCGGTTTGAAAAAAGCATGCACATTGACCTCTTCAATGGTGAGTACAGGGATTTTACCTTGATTTAAGACAGGTTCTATCTCATGAAGCGTCTTGACATAAACAGCTTCAATATCCTCAACCACATATTTGCCTTCATAGATGGCATTTGAAAAGGACACAGTCCGTCTGACCATCTTAGGATTTTCAAGTTCGCAAACGACGACCTTAAAGCCACTCCTGTGAAGCTTCTGTATCACAGCAGAAGCTAAATCGCCGCCTCCCCTTACAAGTACTTTTTCATACATCTACTCTGCCCCCTTTCCCTTGACCAGCGGATTCACATATGGGCCCTGTTTACCAAACTGAACAGCTTGGATTTCAGCCATAATGGACAAGGCAATTTCAGAAGGTGTATCACCACCAATATCCAAGCCAATTGGCGCATGAACCTGACTCAATCTAGCCTCATCTACGCCCTCTTCAAGCAGTGTTTTAAAACAGTATCCCACCTTGGTCTTACTGCCAATCATGCCGATATAGGCCACATCATGCTTAAGGACTGCTCTGAGAACTTCTAAATCATGGGTGTGACCATGTGTCACAATGACAACGCTGCTGTTGGCTGAGAGTTCTAAATTTGATAATATTTCTCTTATATTGCCAGACTCGACGATATCTGCCGTTTCAAAGCGTTCACGAGTGGCATAATCCGATCTTTCATCTATAACGGTAACATGGTATTCTAGGAGTTTAGCCATATTGGAAAGCACCATGCCAATATGGCCTGCACCAAATATAACAAGTGATTTGCCAGCTGAGAAC
>NZ_JBVBZF010000486.1:0-1858 GCF_057447755.1 Fusibacter sp.
ATCGCAGCGTCTACAAGAGAGCACAGTCGTTTGGATCACCTATCATATGGCTATTTATGGTGGTTAATAAAGGTTGGGAAAAAAGGGGCTTATGCCGCAATTGGAGATGGGGGCAACATAATTTATATATGCCCTGAAAAGGACCTTGTAGTTGCCATTGCATCCAGTTTTATGCCAAGAGCCAAGGATCGGATTGATCTTATTGAGAAAGAAATCTTGCCTTTGATATAAGAAGGTATTATAAAAGCACATTTAAAATATCGTACAGGATCATGGTTCATACCATTTTGTGCGATATTTTTTATGGCCATTCTAATGAGTGGTGTGACATTTTCGCAGGTCATTCGTTTATAAGGTAGGGAGGTGAAAATTTGAAAAAAGACATTATCGATCAGGTCTATAAGCAATACTACCAAGACCTTTACTTATACATATTTTCACTTTGTAAAAATCACCATCAGACAGAAAGTCTTGTAAGTGATACCTTTTTTAAAGCCATTTTAAGTCTTGAAGGGAATGAATTACATCTGAAGTATTGGTTGTTGAGAGTGGGTAAGAATCTGTGGCTAGATTCTTTAAAGAAAAAGAGGCCAATATCACTAAGTGAGGACTGTATAGATCATCAGTCTGGACCCCTGGATCAAATGATATCAAATGAAGAACAAAGGACCCTATATGACTCAATTCTCGACTTACCTGACCATTGCAGGGAAATCTTGATTTATTACTATTTCAACGACCTTTCTCTAAAGGAAATTGCCGCGATTAAGAAGATAAGCCCAGGTGCTGCAAGAACCTTGCTTTATAGGTCTAGAATTAAACTGGCAGAAAAATTAAAGGAGGAAAAAATCCATGGATTTTAAAACGCTTTTTATAAAGTATCAAAATAGAGTGGCAAGTGAAGAAGAACGAAAAATTGTCGAAGAAGAAATAGAAAAAAATAAGATTATCAATGAGTACTTAGCAGAATCTTTTGATGCTCTTTTTTTAGAAGACTCAAGCGATCAATTCGAAATAAAGGAACAAGTTACAAAGAAGCTTAGAAAAAACATATTGTATTCAGTAATTAGTGTTGTCTTATTGTATGCCTTTATTATGTGGGTGGTGTCGCCAGTGATGAGTTCAATGTATTATGATCCTTCAAAGATTACGCAGGGCAGTGTGATGAACGATTTAACCTTTGATATGACTGCCTTAACAGAACTCACCGTGCCAGGCTATCAGTCCACCACACCCTTGATTGATAAAAAGGGCTTTGGTAGATATGACCTTGTCCTTAGACGTCAAAGTGGCTTTGGCTTAAATGAAGAACGTATTCCCATCCAACTCTCGAGAAATGAGAAAATTGGATTTTTTGATTATCTCTTCTCATATCAAATACTGAACAAGGATATTGAGAAAGAACCCTATGCATTTGATTATGAGATTCCTTTAGAAGACCTTAAGGCACAGGATAATTACGCGATGGTTTTTATAACCTTCAAAAAACCTATTGAATTGTTAGAGGCAACGACTTATGAAGTGACATATGATCAATTGATTTTCCAGTGGATGTCTATAGAGCATAACTCGCTTGGTGATGATAAAATTGGCTTCCAACCCATGAGCGCCATAAGGATCTCCTTTGGAGATCACCCAAATCAAGAAAACTATCCGTATTTCCACTTAGATGATTTTTACAGCAGTCATGAACCCATCAGAGAATCTTATGAACAAACGCTTACCGATGTCTATGAAATACATTTTAAGACGCTACTGCATTACATGACAAAGAGGCGTGATTTTGTTGCAGCTTTTGATAAGAATAGTATGAGACCAGCCTTTTACGAAGATGTTTTAAAGTATGTTGATGAGAATG
>NZ_JBVBZF010000487.1:0-1834 GCF_057447755.1 Fusibacter sp.
AAGCGTAACTTGCTCTTCACTAAGCGCTTTTAACATCTCTAAAATACCTTCATAAGGTTGATTCTCATAAATGCCAAATTCAGAAAAATATTCTCTGAAATAAGCAACAGCCTCATCTGCCTTTTTCATATCAAAGTCATAGTATTTAACGAAGGAGTCCTGTAATGGTGGCCCCACAAATTTTTCAAGGTTTTCCAAACTTGATACAATACCATATTTGTTAAGCGCATATTGCACCGATTTGGTAATCCCAATTTTTGAATCACTTAAGGTGCCGTCCAGATCAAATAAAAAAGCCTTATATGCCATTAGAATTCCTCCAATTGTTAAACTATATGCCTGCATTAACTACTTATTATTATACTAACAAAAATAAAATATGAAGTAAACAATCACTAGGACCATATTCTCATTCATACCAAATATTGATATTTTTTTAGCAAAAGGGGTACAAATCAGTATGTGGTGTTTAAATTAAGGGAGGTAATATTATGATTCATTTATTTAATAAGAGAAGAATAAATTTACTCATATTCGTCATTCTGGTATTTACATCAGCCTTCATATTATGGGGGTGTGGGAGTGATGAAACGCCGGCTTCATCTAATGCCAGCGAGTCAAGTGAAGCAAGTGAATCAAGTGCTTTTTATATCAGTGGCATCATCTTTTTAGACTTAAATGGAAATGGCACATTTGACAGCGGCGAAACTGGAATAAAGGGCATAAACGTCAGCAGTCAGTCTGATGAAACTCAAACAGATTCAAATGGAGAATACAGGTTAGAAAGTAAAGCTGGAAGCGATACCATAAGAGTAGACACAGCTACAGTACCGGCTGGACTCGTCTTAACCTCAGATAACGATACACAAACCTTCACAATATCATCGGATACTCAAGCTGATGCCATCGGTTACATAGAACCTCAATCCAGCACGCCTATGTTCTCATTTAGAGATTCTATTAACGATGGGAATACCTATGATAATTATTATTTTGAGCTTATTATGTTTAATGCAGGCCAACAAGAAGAGACCTTGAAATTATGGGTTATGGGCAATAGCATGAAAGCTGAAGCTCAGGGCATGACAACCTTTTTCAACCAAGAAAACGGGACAATGGGTGTTTATACTGCTGCGACCAATCAAGTTGTCATTACACCGATTATGGAAATGATGCCGATTATGACACCTTTTACATTTATGGATGAGTTTGATCCTCAGACTTTTGATGACATCATGTATAAGGGTGAAGAAAACTTAGATGGCAAGGATGTTCTCGTTTTTGAAAACACTGTACCTGGTTTTGAAGCTAAGTATTATGTATGGAAGGAACATAAAATCATTATCAAAATGGAAGCAAGCAGTGGCACTTATGAAGGTAGTTTCTACTTCAAAGATTTATCACTCGGTTCTGTAACACAAGATGATATTAATTACCCGGCAGGTGCCGAAGTCCTCAATTTAAGCGGACAATAAATCTTAGATAATTTAAATTATAAGCCTTATAAGTAATAGCTTTCTAATGCGAAAAAGGATTGAGGTAGAGTCTCTCATAGACTGTACTTCAATCCTCTTTTTATAATATAAGATCTTAATTTCTTAAAGTTCTTAAAGTTCTTACGATTGCCCATCTATAACCATTATATGTCATGGCATTAATTTATACATAAACTTTTATTTATACATAAACTGTCATTTATATTTGAACTTTAATTCATACACGCAGACCATTTTATAACTCGATATTAATCTATATACACATCAATTCCAAGAACGCCAATAAAACCATTATCATCATATACGGTAATGCCAATCGTTTGGATTTGTCTGCCTGT
>NZ_JBVBZF010000488.1:0-1833 GCF_057447755.1 Fusibacter sp.
CCATTTTATAAATTTGACAACATATCCACTTGAATCTTAGATCTAATTATGGATTCAACTTCTCCAATACCAGGTTTACGATTTTCTTTTACTTTAGAGAAAATCAAGTCATCATCTAAAGTGACTTCAAAGACACCACCTGTAGAAGGCATCAATGCAAAAGCCTGAATTTTGTTCTTATGTTCTTTTAGTACTTTGTGTAAAAGGCTCACGGCCTCTTCCAAATAACCTCAAGTCGTACAGTATTCAATCGATAATTGATGTTTCATAATAGCCTCCGAATTCATTATTTTTCGACACTTTCATCATATTTGACTTCGTTCATTAAACTTATACACCAAAATGTAAAATATTATTCACCACTGATAACATTTTCTTTAGCTATAAGGTCTAGCCAAGCTATTGATTATTGATTCCTGTTATAGACCCTATTTTCAATCTCAAGGAGGTCAGCTTCCTCTAAATCAGAAACCGGCAATATCAAGCCTTGAAGCATGCGCATACCACAAGTGAATCCAATATTCTCATCAGGTATTATGGTCTCAAGCTCAACATCTCCATCTAACAAATCGACACGAATATCTTTATTGATAAAGTCTATTTGGTAATTACAGCCAGTAACTTCATCCGCAATAAATCTAACTTTGAGCGGCATGCCCTCTTGAACCACTGAAACTTGTGGTGAATAGCCATAGGCATCCACATGTATTTCCATAACTTGAACACCATCTATAATGATCGCCTTATTGACTAAAACAGGATCTTGTGTACGAATACCTTGGGTGCCACCACTACAACAATCAGCACCGCCACTCGTAGGTGGCACCACATTTTCTGGCTGTAATGCTGGGACTGGTGAATCTGAACCTGTGTCTTCAACCACATTAATCTGACTTCTGATCATGCCCATCCAGCAAGAATAACCCACAACACCAGCCTCTGTAGGCGTAAACTCTATAAAATTATCGCCAGGTAGCAGTTTTATATTTATATTGTACTCAGGAATTATAATCTCATTGTTACAGCCATTGAGCGTTTCCTCTGAGGCAATAAAATTCCATTTAACAGGAACCCCTTTTTTTACCGTAATTACCGGATAACCTCTTGGTGACAAAATGGTTTCAACATATTGTTCATTATTAGCAGTGCCAGTATTATTTTCAATCGCTAAAACGGCTTCTTGCTTTGTCGATCCATATGAAATTGGATCAATTCCAGAAAGTGCCAGCCCCCTTGAAAGCATTGCAATCCCCATGAAAATAACAAGGGCTGCACCTACATGCATCATCCTGCGGTTCATCTTTGAACTTATCTTACCACTTAAGACACCAATTCCAAGCATTAATGGCACTGTACCGGCACTGAAAAAGAACATTGACGTGGCCCCCTCAACAACACTACCTGTACCAAGTGCATACAGCTGCATCGATTGTAGTGGACCACAAGGCATCAATCCGTTTAACAAGCCAACAACAAATGGACTTTTACCTTGCTTTGCGGCATTCTTTGCCCTTATACTTCCAGGAATTTTAGGTATTAGACGCTTAATAATCTTATTGTCTACGAGCATGTTGATGCCCATCAAAGTCATAAATATTCCTGCAAAAACTGGTATCAAACCGCCTGAAAATTGTACTGAAGCACCAATCCCCCCAACAATACCACCAATGACAGTATAAGAAACAATTCGTCCTAAATTATAAAGGACAGCGGTCATATATGTTTTTTTGGTGCCTTGAATTTGAACACATTGAGAAATAACAATACCACCGCACATTGCAATACAATGTAACGATGTAACAAGGCCAATGAGAAACAAGGCTAAAAAGCTGA
>NZ_JBVBZF010000489.1:0-1832 GCF_057447755.1 Fusibacter sp.
ACCAAGTACAGACGAAATGATTGGTATGGTTGGAATGGGTCTTGAAGATACTCTAAATGAAGTTGAAGTAGCCTATTTTATGTCAGAAGATTATCAAAGAAATGGATATACAAAAGAAGCAATAGAAGCATTAGTAGATTGGTGTTTCAAGGTTTCAGATCTTAAGTATCTTATTTTAACGATTGATTGTGCAAACGTTCCTTCTTGTAAACTTGCTGAGAAATGTGGATTTGAATTGTTTGAAAAAAGAACGCCAATTGGGCATAAACAACCCAACATGGAAAGCGATACTTATTTCTATTTTAGACGATACAGACATGTAGAACACCATTAGGATATAAATTACCTATATTATAGAAATTATAATCCAAAATACATTATAAGAATGTTAAGAAAACATTATCAGATTGAGAGCAAAAATGGAGGTCATCAAAATGGGTGCAGTTAAAATCGAATTAGAGCGAATTATAGGAAATGAGAAAATCAATAAAGTCTTAGAAGTTGGTGTAGGTAGAGGTGATTTCCTAAGTGTTCTAGTTGATTGCTTTGACACAGATACACATTATACAGGTATAGACACTGAACAATCACATCTTGATATGGCATCCGAGATATTTAAGGATAAAAATGTTGAGTTACATGTAATGAATGGTGAAAGGATGGCGTTTGGCAGCAACGTATTCGATATTGCATTCATTTCAAACACGCTGCATCATTTACCAGATCCTAAGAAAGTATTAGAGGAAATGAAACGTGTTGTAAAACCGGGTGGTTATATTGTAGTTCACGAAATGATTAATGAAAACCAGTCTGAGAAACAAAATGTACACGTATGGATACATCATCTATGCGCTGAAATAGATAGTGCTTTAGGCGTTCACCATGCACATACATATAAAAAAAGCGAAATAAAGAATCTGTTCACCGATTTAGATTTATCGATTTTAGGTGAAGCTGAATACCTTGTTCAAGATGAGCAAGACCTAGGAGATGAAAAGGAAATCTTAGATAACACATTTTCAGCTTTGAATAAAAAAATAGACGAGCTTCAAGAGTCCAATATTAAAGATGGATTTAGACAAAGACTGAATCAACATAGAGATGAAGTATATGAAATTGGATTTGCAATGGCGACAGAGTATTTAGCGATTACGAGTATTGATAAGAAATTGTGACTTCGTTATTAGCGGCAACTTTATGCCCAGTACTTGACGGTGTGAATGGAGGGAATATAATATGAAAAACAATTTAATTTTTAAACAGACACCATTATATAGGTTTTTAGAATACTGCAATAATGAAAAAAAACAAGAGAGAAGCTCGGTACTAGATTGTGGTGCAGGTGGCTCTATGCCTCCTTTGAGTTTATTTAAATCACAGGGATTCATCACTTATGGTATAGATTTTGATGAGAAGCAAGTTGAAAGAGCACAGCTATTTGCAGAGGAAATGAATCAGATTTTAAATATAGAATTTGGTGATATGACAAAACTGAAATTTGATGATGAAAGTTTTGACTTTGTATATTCCTATAATTCCATATTTCACATGAAGAAGCGTAATATCAAGATTGCTTTAGAAGAGATGAAGAGAGTATTGAAACCAAATGGTTTACTATTCGTGAATTTTTTATCCGTCGATGATTTTCGCTGTGGGCAAGGTCCTCATTTGGGTGATAATCAATATGAACAAATGGATGACGAACCAGTAATCCATTCCTATTTTGGCTTAGATGAATGTGATCAATACTTTGAAGACATGGAATTTGTATTAAAAGAAAGAAGAGTCGTTGAGCGCATATTTGAAGGTGATAAAATTAAACAAGGCTTTAT
>NZ_JBVBZF010000490.1:0-1825 GCF_057447755.1 Fusibacter sp.
CTACAACTGATTATACCACTAATCGAAATAAGTGGTCAATCAATGTTTCATAATGTAATAGAACTGTAAAGTAGGTTCATTACACCATACATGTATTATATACCATTTGCAGGGATTTGTGCGTTACATCTTGATGACATGGGGTGTAATAATTCTGTAACAAAAGGAGCCTTAGTGTTAAACAACCAAGAGTCCTCGACTAGAGTCTGCGGATTGGTCGTTTAACACTAAGGCTCTTTTATTTATGTTTTTACGAATATTATTCTTGCTAAATCATAACCATAGGATATATTAATTCGCTTTTAATAGCTCTACGGCTTTGTTTAACTGGGGATCAAATTCACCTTTAAGCATCTTATCCACTTGCTGATCAAGTTGAGCTACAGTCTCAAGGGTTAAGATACCTGTCGATTTTAAACCTACGAGCTTTTGAAAGTCCTTAATCACTTGCTCAGTTTTAGGGCCGAACTTTCCATCTACATCAATTTGATAATCCAAGAATTTTAATCTTTGTTGAGCGCCATATACATTTAAACTAATCTCACCTTTATACTTTGGTGATTTTTCATTCATTGGTATAAAGGCCTCATAAAGTTTTCTTTGTGCATCTGTTATTCCATGAATTTCTACATCAGGGTGTATGCCGTTTTGATCAACATGGTAATCATTCGGTACAAGATACTCAGCAATTGTTATTTTAAGCCCACCACCATTCGTTAACGGAATTACGTTCTGAACAGTACCTTTTCCATAGGTATTGTCCCCAACGATAATGCCAGACTTATTTTGCTGAATCGTTCCAGATAAGATCTCGGATGCACTTGCAGATCCTCCATTTACTAAAACAGCTAAGTCCATATCCAGTTTAGGCCTTTCACCTCTATAAATTTGATTGCTATGATCTTTATAGACCACTTTCACAATTTCTTTTCCTTGATCAACAAAATAGTCACTTATGTGAATAGCTGATGTCAAATAACCACCTGGATTATTTCTAACATCTAATATAAGATCCTTTACATTATGAGTAATCATATATTGAATCGCTTCATCAAACTCATTATTTGTCTTATCGCCAAACTGTGTGATTTCTATATAACCAACATTATCTTTAAGAATTTCATAATTTACTGTTTTAACAGTTATTATCCCCCTAACGATACTGAAGTAAATTTGCTCATCTGAACTACCTCTTAGAATCCCTAACTTTACTGTAGAGCCTTCAGGTCCTCTGATTACCGTTACAGCTTTCTCCTTAGTCCAACCCTTAGCATCTTCATCATTCACAGATGCAATTTTATCTCCAGGCAGTAAACCTGCTTCAAAAGCAGGTGTCCCCTTTATCGGCGAAACCACTTCGACATAGTTCTCACCATCAGTAATAACTGCACCTATCCCGCTAAACTCACCTTCCAGATCTGTTCCGAACTCAGCATACTCTTTTGGTGTGAAGTACATACTATGCTGATCAAGCGAATCAAAAATACCCTTGTAAGCACCATCAATAATATCCTGTTTGTTTACATCTTTATAGTAGTTTTCTTCAGCATAATCCACCATAAACTCAATAAAATCTTTATAATAATCATCAAAAGATGCCTCTTGATCTGAATTCTCAACATTTACACTAATCGTGCTCGATAACATCTTTCGTGATTCTAGTAGTCTGTTATAAGGCAAGTCTTGACCCATTGGCACCGTTTCAGAGAAAACAGGCGCAATGGCAGTACCAATCAGAAGCAAAATTAATAAAATCGCCAATACGCTTTTAATATTTATCACAGGCTGATTTTTCTTTTTAGACGCCATATTATTCTTGTTTACA
>NZ_JBVBZF010000491.1:0-1818 GCF_057447755.1 Fusibacter sp.
CCTTATGGCTATCTGATTTTAACATGTCCTCCAAAACAATTGCACCTGCATACTGTGAGTTTTTAAAGAGGTAGACAATCGTACCGCTTTGGTTGATTGTAGGCACAGATAAATTGAAGAGGTCAGCAAGTGCAGTGTTACCTGCGAGGTATGTGTTGCCAAGATGCTCAACCTTAATGCCCTTTCCGCTGATTTCTTCAACGACATCACCGTTTACAACCTTGAGTTCCGAAAGATCATGCTTGGATTCAAGATACTTAATAATTGATTTTGCGATCGGATGATTGGAATGTCTTTCACAAAGATATGCAGCTTCAATGAAGACCGACTCAGAGCTCTTCTCATCTATAACGGCTTTACTAACTTCGAAATGCCCCTTGGTCAAGGTTCCAGTTTTGTCAAAGACAAAGGTGTCAATTTGGCTTAATGCTTCAAGATAATTGCTGCCCTTTACTAGGATACCATTTTTGGAGGCAGCACCAATCCCACTAAAGAAGCCAAGTGGTACTGAGAGTACAAGTGCACAAGGACATGAAATTACTAGGAAGATCAAACTTCTATAAAGCCAATCTTCAAATACAGCACCGCTAATTAAGAGTGGTGGCACAATGGCGATAACCGCGGCGATGCCAACGACAATCGGTGTATAAACGCGCGCAAATTTTGTAATGAAATGTTCTGTTTTTGCCTTTTGACCACTTGCGTTTTCAACAAGATCCAGTATCCTAGCAACGGTGGAATCCTTGTATAAACGGGTCACTTTGATTTTGATAACGGCATTCATAACCACGGTGCCACTTAAAATGGCATCTCCCACACCGTAAGACATGGGCATTGATTCTCCAGTAAGTGCTGAAGTGTCAATCATGCTTCGACCCTCAACGATTGTACCATCTAGAGGAATACGCATGCCAGGCTTGACCAAGATAATGTCATCAACAGAAACCTCTTCAGGCGCTACAATTTTTTGAGTGTTGTCTTTAACAATAATGGCTTGATCTGGTCTAATATTAATTAAGGATTTGATTGCATTTCTTGAATGATTAACGGCGAGGTCTTCGAAAAATTCTCCAATCTCATAGAAAATCATTACGGCCACAGCCTCAGGATACTCGCCAATGGCAATGGCACCAAAGGTAGCAATTGACATTAAAAAGTTTTCATCGAAAACTTGACCCTTGAGAATGTTTCTGAAGGATTTGTAGAGTACATGGTAGCCTGAAATAACATAGGCAGCGCCAAGCAAGGTCAATTTTACAGGAAACACAGGTGTGAATAAGGCTATGAAGAATAAGGATAGACTGATACCCAATCGCCAAAGTTCCTTACGAGTATGTGCTTTATGGTCCTCGGTTAAAGTTTGATTACTGGTATTTGAACCAAGGACAACCTTAACATCTGGCTCTAACTCATTTACGATTCGTCGGATTTCTTCAATTTTAGATGTGGTTTCTATTTCTGAAATACTTTTTTCATCATATTCAAATTGGAGTTTAGACTGGGAAAAATCTAAAATGACTTTTTCAAGCCCACTTATGTTTTTAGCTCGAGTTTCAATTTTAGCCGCACAATTGGCGCATCCTAAACCTTCTAGATACAAATTAACTTTTGTCATGGAATCACCTCTTATTTATGAACGACATGATCTATGCCTTGAGTAAGAATCATCAAAACATGATCATCGTCTAATGAATAATAAACAACTTTGCCATCTTTTCTATTCTTGACCAATCCAGCCTGTTTAAGGACGCGTAATTGGTGTGAAATAGCGGATTGTGTCATATCAAGCGCTACAGATATATCACAGACGCAAAGTTC
>NZ_JBVBZF010000492.1:0-1818 GCF_057447755.1 Fusibacter sp.
CGGTATACTGACAAGAGCATTTTTATTATCGCTTATCTATTATTTCGATGAAGCAGTCTCATTTTAAAGTTTCTTATTCGTGACATATAAGTACTCGTATAAATCACACCAATAATCAGCATGGCAAAAGACATGCTATGTCCGGTTGAAGGTGCATTAAAAACCAATTTATTTTCCAATATGCCTTCTCCCTGTTCGAAAGGCGATACAGTTAATGCTTATGTTTATCCAACTTCAACCATTCTATTCTCAGCCATATAGGCTTTCAGTTCCGCTAATCGTTTTAAGGCTTCCGCTCTTCCAAGCTGATAAACGCGTTCAAGCTCTTCTGGATTTTTTTCTACTTTACCAATATCTAAAGTTTCACTTGGACAAATCACAAACAGGTCTCCTAAAGATTCTTTTTTTCGAATGTAATCAATGGTTTCATTATACATCAAATGCCTAACTTGCATGGCTTTGAATGTCCGACCGTATTTAAGTAATGCCATTTTCACCAAAGGCAAAAACTTCATTTTTTCTTTAACATATCCCATGGGCTGAGTGAGGACAACTACATTATGATCATACCCGATTTGTTCAAAGTACCTGATGGGCACAGCATCTGAAATACCACCGTCAAGCAATTTATAATCTTCAATTTCTACAACTCTTGATACCATTGGCATAGAAGCAGATGCCCTAATCCATTTAATATCTAAGCGGTCGCCATTGACGCATTTATGGTAAACAGGCTTCCCAGAATCAGCGTCGGTACAGACCACATGAAATGCCATTGGATTTTCTCTAAAGGTCTCATGATCAAAAACATCTAGCTTTTCAGGGACTTCACCGTATCCAAAGGCTACATTATAAAGATTACCTGTCGTTAAGAGTGATCTCAGCCCCACATATCTTTTGTCATTGCAAAATCTCTTATTATAGCGAATAGGACGTCCTATCTGCCTCGACTTATAATTACAGCCAAACGCAGCCCCTGCAGAAACGCCAATTGCCCCATCAAACTCAATCCCATTTTCCATAAGCACATCAATAACGCCACAGGTGAACATCCCCCGCATTGCGCCACCTTCTAGAATTAGTCCTCTTTTTTTTGTATCCATTTTTACCTCTTTTTCTCGGTCAACACCATTATCCCTTGTCAACTT
The DNA here is from genome assembly GCF_057447755.1 of Fusibacter sp. Lineage (NCBI taxonomy): Bacteria > Bacillati > Bacillota > Clostridia > Eubacteriales > Fusibacteraceae > Fusibacter > Fusibacter sp. Next base: position 1,149 of record NZ_JBVBZF010000492.1, read on the forward strand.
ATTAAGGTGATTCCACCATATCATTATCGATTCTAATTATTTTATAGGCTTAAAAAGCCACAACCACATTAATTATATCAAATTTCAAGACGCTGACTAAGCCTTTATGACCATTAAACCCACTATGTCCTCTTGACGGCTTTGCTAAAAAAATAAAAAAGACGATTCCGATTAAACTTCGAAATCATCTTTTAACCTTATTGTTCTTATCCGGAAATTTGTGTGCCACAAAACTCGCATTCGTTCACAAAGCCAACGTTAATTTTATTAGTTGCACCACATCCAGAGCAACTTACCACCATTGTTTCTGATACAGGTTTCTTCTGTATTTCCTTTGCATTTTGAATTTTCTCTTTACCCGAAAAAACCAAGGCTCTACTTTCAGTGTCAATATAGGCATTTTGAAAAAAGCCCTTTTTGATCATGTAATTTACATTTTTTAAAACTCGATCTATCGATGTTTGCGTCGCTGTTGCTAGCTTGTCCAAGGAAAAAGTACTGTCCATTGCTAGGCGTGCCACATAGTCCTCATAAAGGTTAATTTTTTTCTTTCTATCTATGCCTGACCAAAGTATAAGTAATGAAATCAAACTTAAAACGATAAAGGTAATTACCATATCTATGCCATCATTTTCTGAATCAAAAATGGTATAAATCAAAGTCGAACCAA
>NZ_JBVBZF010000493.1:0-1815 GCF_057447755.1 Fusibacter sp.
AAGACATCGTTGACGATCATAAAATTCTTGACGAACTCCAAAACCTCATCTGTCACAAACTTTGAAGGGTATATCAAAATGATGTTGTGGATTTGCTCATTTACAGAGATCATCTGTGATGTCGATACTGGATATACCACAACTGTATGGTCCTCTATAAAATCGTCATACATATGAAGATCCCTGTGATTTAACATCCGATTTTTGTTTTTTAAAATCAGTTGATAGGCAGGATGATCAGGTTCTAAATTTGTGATAATTCTATCTGAATAGTACATGAAAGAATAAAGGCATCCTGTGCACCCTACAATAATGTCATTCAGGGTTTCCAAATTGATGCTCTTATCAAAATGTACGAACTTAAGCAGTTCAAAGCTTTGTCTCGACTCTGCAAGCTGTCTTGTCAAGCGTCGGTTTTCCTCTAAAACATGATCTTTAACATTTTCTGTTACACGCTGATATTTATCAAATGTAGTCATAAATAACTCCTTAAAAACACAGATGTTATAAAATTTCACCTTATTGTAACATAATAGTTTCCTTTAAATATCAAATTTTTATAAAAAAGTGGTAAATTATCATAGGATTTTAATACCCTGCTATTAAATCTACGAAACATTCGAAGCACATTTCCATATCTATCTCAATATTATATTACTTTTAACAAAAATAACTATTAAAGCAGAAAAAAAGGGTATATAATGCATGAAAGTTAAATAAGGAGGCTCATATGAAAATAATTATTATCGGCAATGGTGCTGCAGGCATCTCCGCCGCAGAAAGTATACTTGAAAACAAAGGCAACACCCACCTTGAAATTAAAATGATTACCACAGAGGATGCATCAATCTATTATCGACCTATGTTGTCAGATTACATCTCTCAACCATCACTCCCAAATAGATTTTTCCTCCACCCTTTTGCATGGTATGAAGAAAACTCAATATCGCTTATACACGGGGTTGCTGTTACAGAAATCAATCGTGATAAAAAACAAGTCACATTGGACAATGGCCAGACACACGCCTATGACAAGCTTGTCATTGCAACGGGTAGCTACAACTTTATACCACCATTTAAGGGTGCTGACCTACCAGAGGTTAAATCCCTTAGAACCTTAAAAGATGCAGAAACCATAAAGGCTATGATTGAGCCTTCCAAACATGCACTTGTTATCGGAGGTGGATTACTTGGTCTTGAGCTTGGATGGCAAATGATTCAATTGGGCTTAAAGGTAACCGTCATAGAAATGATGGAGCGTTTGCTTCCAAGACAACTGGACCCTGAGGCATCTGCCCTCTTCCTGAAGAAGGTGGAAGCGACAGGCATGACTGTTATGACAGGGGTTGGAACTGATTCTATCTTGGGCGATACTCATGTTGAGGGGATCAAACTATCCACTGGTGAAATCGTCAAGGGTGATTATGTATTCATTTCCATAGGCATAAGAGCCGACGTGACACTCGCCCAAAAATCTGGATTGACCATTAACAGGGGCATCGTCGTTGATGAACATATGCGAACAAGTGACCCTGATGTATTTGCAGCAGGTGACTGTGCTGAATATGAAGCCATCAATTTCGCAATATGGCCTGAAGCTGTTTCACAGGGTAAAGTTGCTGGTATGAACCTGGTTGGAAAAGATTCAACCTACGAGACATTGGTTCCTTTCAACATCTACCACGGTATGAACATGCGCCTATTCTCTATCGGAGATGTCGGCAGTCAAGGTGAAGAGGCCTATGAAATCCTACGTTTTGAAGATGGCGATCACTTTGAGAAAATCTTCTTCAAAGACAATGTCATCACAGGTGG
>NZ_JBVBZF010000494.1:0-1799 GCF_057447755.1 Fusibacter sp.
CTCATGAACTTTTACCATTTCATGAGGTTTTTATTTATAGTGCTAATTAGTATACAATAATCCTTATATGTAGTTATAATCATTAATTTCCTTTCAATTATTTCTCATCCCCAGAAAGATCATCTTTCTTATCTTCGTCTTCATCAATATCTTGATCATCATCTTTTTCAAGTGCACGGTCAACCTTTAGGATCAAATTATCCCATTCTTCCTTAGTGTACGAATCGCTACCAATTTGATAGGCTGTTTCCGTTTCTCCATTCTCTAGCTTAACTTTTATTTCGCGAACTTTGTTTTGGATAACGTCTATAAGGGCCAACCTTTTGGTCTCTCTTGATTCATCAATTTCATAAACATTCTCCTCATCACGACGATGTGTCTTCTCGGAGAGCAAGTCTATAAAGGCATTACTTGATTCCGCTTCGGTTTGATAGCCTAGACTTCTATTTGTTGGCTCTAAAGCATTTGATTTTATTGAAGTTATCATTTTCGACCTCCTTTTTGAGTATTTAAAAAAACACATAACATAGATGGTAACCTACACATCAAGTTACTTTATTGCTTTATTACGGATCGCATACCTAGCATGGTCTTCCCATACACCATTTATTCTTAAATATTCAATTCCTAAGCCCTCATAATTGAAACCCAACTTTTCTACAACCTTGATAGAACTGATATTTCGTGGCATTATGTTGGCTTCTATTCTATGTAGTTCTAGGTCATTGAATGCAATTTCAATCACTTTTTTAATCGCTTCAGTGATATACCCTTTATTGAGTTCAGACGCATCAAGTTTATAGCCAATATTACAGGATTGAAAGGGGCCTTTTATAATATTGGATAAGGTCACATTACCAATTATATTGTCATTTCCTTTTACTGAAATGTATAGACTTAAATGACTACCATTGTCATTATTGATCATTTCAGACTTTAATCTTTTTAAAATTGCTTGGTCATCATAAAAAGTTGCCATCCTTAATGGCTCCCAAGGTGTTAGAAATACCTTGTTTTTTAAAAGATATTTCTTTAGAATTGGAAAGTCACTTTCCTCAATTGTCTTAAGTATCAGTCTGTCGGTTTCATAACATTTCATAAATTCCTCCCATGGTCTTTTGATTAATCTTTAAAACCTTTATCTTGCAAAATACGTTCTACACCTAGCTTATAAAGAGGATACATATCCTCAGTTCGGGTAATATGTGACTGGATTGGAACACCATACATAAGTGCAATTAAAAGATTGATGATGTTCTCAAACTCACTAGGCTCTATAGCATCTATCTGAGAAAGATAATGGGTAAACACCTGACAAAGGTCTAAGGCCTTTACTTGTTGATTATAGGCCTCAGCATTAAAAAGATAGTACTCGTAATCGCTTATATGGATGGCTGCAGGTTCTTCATTTAGCTTTGAGTAATAATGAATAAGGGCAATCATTAATTTTTGATTTAAAGGTTTTTCAGAACTAATCGTTTGAAATACGTGGTTTATACCTTCCAGACCTTGAAGGCCTTTACACGAAATCTCATAACTTCTATCATAAAGCCATCTTTGGATGAAGTAATCCAACACTTGCTCTTTATGGGTAAAATATTTAAAGAAAGTCACCTTAGTCGTGTTGACATTGCTACAGAGTTCATCTAGAGATATCTCATTTAGGTCTTTATCTTTGAGCAAGCGCAGCATTTCATCCAATATAGCCGTTTTGAGAATTGCTGCCTTTTTCTCTCGTAATCCAAATTTATTCATTAGTATGACTCCCTTTAAATTTTTTATAAAACCACAAGATTGCA
>NZ_JBVBZF010000495.1:0-1777 GCF_057447755.1 Fusibacter sp.
ATTGCTGAGAGGGGGCCAGCGTTAACAGTTCATGTCAACGGCATACCCAAAGAGATTAAAGGCGATTATGGTGAACCGGCCAAAATCTTCATTAATGGCGTCATGTCGAGTCTAGATTCTAAGATCAACCACAAGGATCAGATCAATGTAATGCCTGCTGCTAAGGGTACTGTAAGAGTCATGTCGCTAAAGGAACTGGTTAATTTCGATGCGGCAATTACCTTAAACGATCAAACGATTAAAATCATTGACGCAGTTGCAGTAAATGATGTTCATCGTACAGGCGAATATGTTCTCTGTGAAGGCGATGTTATTGAAACGATTGGCATTGACACGATAGAAAAACTTGCCAAGCAGACTGAACTGGATGTTCGTAGGGTTTCATTCTTTAGAAATGAAGATGAAGTTGGTCTTGACTACAGGCTTCAAAATGGAGACCAGATTACTTTTAAAATCGTCGAAAAATTTGACTATGAAATCGAGAATGATATATTAGAATCTAATGATGTTATAGAGGACGCTTTTGTTGAGGGACAGGAAATTCTTGCAAAAGAAGATGCTTTTGTAGAGAAAAAAGCGACGGCATCAGTAACAGCAACCAATGGTCCTATACAGTTGACTGTCAATGGCGAGCCGGTTTGGATACCTCAAAAGGAAAACAGTATTATTTTTGTGGACATATTCGATCACATAGATTTTGACATTACAAGAGCCAAGGGCATATTGGTGCTAAAACTGAACGGTGAACGTGCGAGGTACACAGATTTGTTGAAGCATGGCGATACAATTGATATTAATTGGCGATAAGAAAGGGATAGTTTAAGTGAGTGACTTATTTGATAGAAATTATAATTGCAGTATCTGTGGCAATCAGTTTACCTCCAAACAGGTAAAAAAGTCCGCTATAAAAACAAAGTTAAGAGAACGTGATTTTCATGCCTACTATTCAGGCGCAAGTCCAGTCTACTATGGCGTGATTTGTTGTCCCAACTGCGGTTATGCAAAATTTGAAAAGGATTTCTTGGAAGATATTAATCCGACCGAAAAAGCAATTGTTAAAGACCTCATCACCAAAAACTGGCGATATCAAAACTTTTGCGATGAAAGGGATTTATCAAGTGCGATTAAGGTCCATTTAATCGCATTGGCGAACTACAAAATTTTAAAAGCTAGTTCAAATATATTAGGAAAACTTTACTTAAGGCTTGCTTGGTTCTATCGTGAACAGGAAAATCATGAAGAAGAAGCAAGGTATATTAAACTTTCAATCGAGGCATTTAAATATAGTTATGAAAATGAGAAATTGGATATTGAGCCTGAGAAGGAAATCGAGATTATTTACCTTGTTGGCGAACTCAATCGGAGGATTGGCAATTATAAAGAAGCCATCCATTGGTTTAGCAATGTCGTCAACCATGAATTTGCCTATAAAACGCGTATGATCAAGGGTTATGCAAGAGACCAATGGGAACTCAGCGCAGAAGCATACAAGCTGGAAAAAGCAAAAAACACAAGTCAAGGAGCATAATGAATGAATATTTATTTAATTAGACACGGTGAGACTTATGCGAATGAAAATAGTCAATTTGCCGGTTTTTGGGATGTGGAGCTCAATGAGAGGGGCAAAATTCAGGCAGAGGTCGTTGCCGGAAAACTCAAAGATATTGACTTTGAAAAAATATTTGTCTCAGACCTTCAGCGCGCGAGAGAAACCTGTGATGCAATTGCAAGAAGTAGAAGTGTAACACCAATTGTCTCTGAAAATTTAAGAGAAATG
>NZ_JBVBZF010000496.1:0-1776 GCF_057447755.1 Fusibacter sp.
AACTAGAGATAAAATACGGAAGATAAAAATAAAGAAGCGATATCATTAGAAAAATTTCAAGTATATTTGGAGGTATGCTTATGGGACCACTTGAGGGATTAAAAATATTAGATTTAACGAGAGTGCTCGCTGGACCTTATTGCACCATGCTCCTTGGAGACTTAGGGGCTGAAATCATCAAGGTTGAAGCGCCTGTAAAAGGCGATGACTCAAGACAGTTTGGCCCTTATCAAAACGGTGAGAGTGCTTATTTTATGAGCCTTAATAGAAACAAAAAAAGCATTACATTGAATCTGAAAAAAGAAGAAGGTAAATCAATTTTAAAAGCACTTGTCAAAGAAGTGGATGTGATTATCGAGAACTTCAGACCAGGTACCATGGAAAAGCTGGGCTTGGGATATGATGTCTTAAAGGAGATCAATCCCAAAATCATATATGCGGCATCATCTGGCTTTGGCCATACAGGGCCTTATAGCCAGCGACCTGCTTATGATGGCGTTGTACAGGCGATGGGAGGCATTATGAGCATCACAGGTGCGAAAGATGGTGAACCCACCAGAGTCGGACCTTCAATAGGGGATATCGCTGCAGGGCTCTTTACGGCCATTGGTGTCCTGTCAGCCCTAAATTACAGGAACGAAAAGGGGATTGGACAGAAGGTGGATGTTGCCATGCTTGACTGTCAAGTCGCCATGCTTGAGAACGCCATCGCAAGATATGTGGTCACAAAGGAAGTGCCTAAGCCTGCGGGCAATAGACATACTTCAATTGTACCATTTGAACCTTTTGATACGGCAGATTCGAAACTGGTGATCGCTGTTGGCAACGACTCTCTGTGGCTAAAATACTGTGAAGTCTGCAATCTCATGGATATTGCAAAAAAAGAAGAATTTGCAACCAATCCAGAACGAAATAAAAACTATGAAAAGCTTAGACCTATTATCGCCGCTAAAATGATGGAAAAAACAACACGCGAATGGCAGACCCTACTCGATGGAGCAGGCATTCCAAACGGACCGATCAACTATGTGGATAAGGTCCTTGAAGATGAACAAGTCTTGGCGAGAGATATGATTGTGGAAGTTGATCATCCAGTGGCTGGCAAGCTAAAAATGCCGGGCGTTGCCATTAAACTCAGCGAAACACCAGGTAGTATTCAATCCGCTGCGCCCCTTTTGGGTGAGCACAGTGGTCATATCCTTGAAAAATATCTGGGCTATGATGAAGATAAAATAAAACAATTGATTGAAGATGGTGTCTTATAAGGTTATGATATTAGCATAACCTTATAAAATCTAAAATGAAAATATACAGGAGGCCATATATGGAATCAGCAGTCATAAAGAGATTATTAACAGCCATAGAGAAGAGAGAAGCAGTTGCCCTTGTCACTGTGACCAATAAAGTTGGCAGTGGTCCAAGAGATAAGGGGAGCATGATGCTAATCAATCAAAATGGTGAGCTTCTCGCAGGGACCATTGGTGGCGGTGGTGTGGAAGAAAAAGCCAAAAAAGATGCTGTTTTATGTCTTGAAAACCAGACGTCCTCTGCTTTTTCATACGAACTCACACTGAAAAAGACCGAAAAATCACTTGGAATGGCTTGTGGTGGCGCTGTGGATGTTTTTATTAAAGTGTTCTCAGCTGGCAAATCACTTGTTATATTTGGTGCAGGCCATATTGGCATGGTGCTTTCCAATATGGCTAAACTCCTAGAATACCATGTTACCGTTATAGATGAAAGATCGGATTATGCCACTCGTGAACGCTTTGAAAC
>NZ_JBVBZF010000497.1:0-1765 GCF_057447755.1 Fusibacter sp.
CTTCAAGTTTACGAATTGGTCTGTATAGGCATATTAAAAGACTTGAAACAACGATGGCTAGTCCAGCAAAAGACAATACGATCCCCATACCGGCACCACTCTGATGACCGAAGATGGCATTTAATGCTGGCCAAGTGCCTAAGAGCATATTGGGTTCCAGCCAGTTGTCAACCAAAGGACCAACCACCACAAAGGAAATCGGCGCTGTCCCATATGAGATTTGGTAAGCGATTGAAAACACGCGTCCCTGTAGATGGATTGGCACATAGGTTTGTAATAAGGACTTAAATCTAGCACTTACCATTGGCAAGGGCAACATCATTAGAAATAAAGATACACCAAGGAAAATGAAGTGTCTTGTAATCCCAAATGATATCATCATGAAGCCCGAAAGCATCATAAGTGTCACAACGGATATGACCCTGTTCTTGACCCGCCCAATGGTGGTTACAAGTAATGCGCCACTAAATGTTGCAATCCCCATAAGACTCATCATACCTGCAACAGCACCTTCATCAAAAGACAGAGACAGTAGGTATGGAATAATCAGCTCAATGGGACCGTTAAGCATAAAGTTAGTAAACCCTATATAGATGAGAAATACCAAGAGCACTTTATGCATTTTTAAATACTGAGTGGCCTCTCTCAAGGCATGATTGACCTTGCCAGGGTTCATAAGTTGATCTGCATCTGATAAAGCAGGCAGTTTTAATGAGCCCACTATAAGGACTGCAATGACAAAGGTTAAAAGGTCTACCGCAATTACACCCTTTAAGCCGATAATTGGATAAATAATGGCTGTTAATGCAGGTCCTAAAAAGCTTGCCACGGGAAAGAGCATCTCTTTAAAGCCGTTGATACGATCCCGATTTGAATCGTCTGTCAAGAGCGTCATCATAACGTCGGCTGCTGTTGTCTGCATCATGCCAAAGATGCCTTGGAGGGCGACGACGCCATATAATATAAAGGGCTTAAAGCCAATCGTTTGCAGTGAAATGAGGAGAATGACGGTTCCGATTGCCTGTCCCAAATCACCTAATATCATAGTGATCTTCTTGTTCCATTTGTCAACGAATACACCGACAAGATGTCCGGTTAATAATGAGGGAATTTCATTAAAAAAAGGGATCAACAATAAATAAGTCGCTTTACCTGTAGCTTGAAATAGCCATATTCCAATGGCAATTCCAGTCATGCGACTTCCTATCAAAGACATCCCTTGTGTTAAAAGTAAGGTGGTTATTAATCTTCTATTATTCATGATTTCATCTCCTAAGCTAAGTTTAAATGCATAATTTTAAATACAAGAAAAAGACCATTGAAAAAATAATGGTGTCATAAACCTTGTATTTTGAATTCATTTGATTTTATTAAACTTAGGCTTGTGTGATGATACTCATGATATAGCGGATTCCCCTTTACATGTTTATATTATTTTCAATATTTTATGTTAAATATTTTATCTCAATTGAGAATTGGTGTCAATAGAACGGATGCCTAAGGCGTACAAGATAATCGCCTGTTGCACTGTCAATAAATCCTTCTTAAAATCATAGCCCACAAAGTATTTGGAATCAATCACTTCAGCGTGTACTTCTTCACCTCTGTAAAATGGTGGACATGGATTTAAAATGGCGTCTTCTTTAGCAAGCTTTAAGCGTTCTAAAGTAATTTGATATTGGCTGAGATAGTCATCTGTCAAATATTCCTTTGGAATGCCGTCCGTTAAAACGACGTCTGCGTCTTTTAAGGCTTTATCCAAATC
>NZ_JBVBZF010000498.1:0-1763 GCF_057447755.1 Fusibacter sp.
GCTGAAGGCATCACTCTGACAAGAAATATCACTTATAATGTGGTTAAAACACAGAAGGATGCAGTGACGCAGACGCTGTATGAAAAAACGATTTCTAAATTTGATGAAACCATTGTAACAAGTGAAGGTACCTTTACTCTGGCAAAGTACACATTCAATGATAGTCGAATTATAGATCACTCTCCGAGTGTAAGTTATTTCTCGGGGCATTTACTTGGAGAAAGAACCTACTATCTTAACGGAGATTATCTAACGAACAGTGGTTATGTAAAAATTGTGGACGAAGGAGATCCGATAGTTGGTTATGGGCATGAGTGGGGAAAGAGTGAGACCCTTGTAAATCGTCAAGAAATTATTCACAGTATTCCGAATCCAAGCTATGATTCAGCTGTATATGGGTCTCAGGAAAATTTGATTTGGAATGCTGCCTTAGATATAAATTTAGCTTCCACGCAAAAAGTCGATTTCATCTATCAGGGAACTGATCCTCAAAGCATTAGTTTTAGAGGGAGCTACTTTAAGGTTACCACAGAAGAAAATGTTGTGAGTATCAAATATGACTTGCCAACGCTTACGTCAGCTGGTGCTGTGGATTATACAACTACTAAGAGAAATCAAGGTGAAATTAATAAGAGCAAGGAAGTCATATTAGAAACCAAAGCGCTCATTACACCTAAGATTAGAGATATTGGAGACCACTGGGCAAGTAGTGATATCTTCTTATTGACATCACTTGAAATTTTTGACGTTGATAAGGAGTATTTTGCGCCAGATGCTTATATTTCTAGACTTGAATTTGGTAAAGCGGTGGTGAATGCGCTTGAGGGCGTATTGCCTGAGGCAACGCGTACGGATTTAATCAAACGCAAAAGACCTGGGGTTACCACGCCTTACTTAGATGTTCTTGTGGATGATCCTGACTATCAATACTTTGAGTATATTAAGTCTCATAACATTATGGCGGGTGAAAATAGCTATTTTAAACCCAATGAACCCATTACAAGAGCCGAGATGGTGGCTGTTCTCATCAAGGCACTGGGCCTTGAGTATTTAGCGCCGAATCCACCATATAAAACAATTTTTTCAGATGATGAAAGAATAGCAGAATGGGCAAAGGACTTTGTCTATATGGCAAATGAAATTGGTTTGATCAGCGGTTATGATGATGGTTCCTTTAAACCATTGAACCGAGTTACGAAAGCTGAAGCGGCAAGTATGATTCATTCTTTGATAAAACACCTTAAGGATGAAATCACTTATGATTATCGCGAAAAAATAATAAATCGTTAAACCGACTGCCTAAATGGATACTTTGTTTAAATAGGACTTGTTTATTAGAAACACCTTTGCTTGCTGTAGCGGAGGTGTTTTGTACATTGAAAACACAAGCGTCCTCGGCGTTGCCTGCGGATTGCGCTTTCAATGCACAAAACACCTCCGAGTATTTCGTAGAACATTGAGACCACAAGGGTCCTCGGCTGTGCCTGTGGATTGCATCTTCAATGCACAAAACACCTCAGAGTATTTGTAGAATATTGAGATCGCAAGCGTCCTCGGCGTTGCCTGCGGATTGCGTTTTCAATGTACAAAACACCTCGGTGTATTCGTAGAACATTGAGACCACAAGGGTCCTCGGCTGTGCCTGTGGATTGCGCTTTCATTCAAATTAGTGTCTCATCATGAATATGTGAAAGTTTAAAATCTATGATATAGTATTATTAGAAAATTTTAAGACCATCAGCTATTTAAAAAACATTTGAGCA
>NZ_JBVBZF010000499.1:0-1753 GCF_057447755.1 Fusibacter sp.
AAATGGGCTTCAAAAAAGCCATTATTCCCAAGAGTAATTTAGAAGGCATTCAAAGGCCAGAGGGTTTCACAATCATTGGCATGCAACATATTGATGAAATGTTCAAATACTTCTTTTAAAACAAAACCCCCACAAATTGTGATAAGTACCCAGTTTTCTGGACACATTTTTATCTAATTAAGTAGTTAAACACTAATTCTGGATGTCTTCCTGTAGATTACAGGGGGCATCCAGTTTGTTTTTGACTGGATTCTGTTATTGTTATAGTAATCAATATATTCATTTATTGCTTTGGTAAATTTTTCAAAAGATTCAAACTCTTTTTCATGTCCATAAAACATTTCTGTTTTGAGTCTACCAAAGAAAGTCTCCATGATACAATTATCATAACAGTTTCCTTTTCGAGACATAGACTGAACAATTCCATGTTTCTTTAGCTCATTTCGATAATATTCATGTTGGTATTGCCACCCCTGATCAGAATGAAAAACAATCCCATTTGTATTTGTAAATTTATAAAATGCCTTTTCAAGCATGCTAGAAATTTGTTTCATATTTGGGCTTCTTGATAGCTCATATGAAATAACTTCATTAGAATTCATATCTAAAATTGGCGACAGATAGCATTTCCCCCATGATAAATTAAACTGCGATACATCAGTTGTCCATTTTTGTAATGGAGCGGTAGTACTGAAATCTCTATTTATAAGATTAGCAGCAATTCTTCCTACTTCACCTTTGTATGAACGGTATTTTTCCTTTGGACGTTTTCCAACTAACTTCATCTTGTGCATTAATCGTTGTACTTTTTTATGATTAATGATATAACCTCTATTTAATAATTCGTGATAAACTCTTCGAACACCATATCGATGTTTATTATCCTCGAAGATCCTTTTGATTTCATCCATAAGGTTTTGATTTTTTATGCTATCAAAACTAATATGTTTCAGCTCATAATAGTAAGTAGATTTTGATAGATCTACTGCTTTCAACAGATATTTTAGCGCATATCCTTTTTCTCTGAGTTCTGTGATGATTGCTGCTTTTTCGCCTTGAGTTGCGCAGCCTCTTTTTCTTGTCTCAAGGCTATTGATTTTTTTATTGCTTCATTCTCCGTCCGTAGATATTCAGCTTCAGCTCTTAATCTTATTAATTCTTCTCTTTCAGACTGGGTGAGTTCCTGGGGTGTATTGTCTTTTTTCACAATGGGCTCCTTACTGTGCCGGCCTTTTCTTAAATCAAGACCATCGTATCCCTTTATTTTATATATTCCAACCCACTTAGACAATAGACCAGAATCTATTCCGGCACTTGTCGCCACACTTTTTTGTGATTCACCAGCTAAAACACGTGCTACTAGACCATAGCGTTCTACAGTTGTACGTTCTTTACATGTCGAAGGATGCTTTAAAGCATCAGTTCCGTGAATATTTGCAACCTTTACCCAAGTTCTAATGCGTTTTCTGAAATTCTTTTGATTAATTCCTTCAGGTGTTTCCGGCCAATGTCCAACTTTATATAGTTCGACACAGTTTAATTTGAAAACAAAATCATATTTCATGTAAAAACCCCCTTTACAGTTATTGTCCAGTAAAGGGGGTACATATCAATCACGGGGTATTCTTAAAGTTCTTCTTTTAATAAAGCACCTAATCGGATGATCCCTTCAACGATCTTATCATCCGGCATATTTGAATAATTGACTCTCATGGTATTTTCGTGACCACCATTTGGGAAGAAAGACCCACCT
>NZ_JBVBZF010000500.1:0-1747 GCF_057447755.1 Fusibacter sp.
CCACCTTGAAACCTATGGTGAAGTTACTGTTAACTACAACCGCGATATTGAAACCTTCCCAGTCTTAAAGAGAATTATTGAAAGAATTACTGGGACAGAGTCCATGTACCAATCTCCTACGGATATGGGCGTAAATAGAATAGCCTTTGGGATCACTGATGATGAAGTCATCAAAGAAGCATCTCGTCAAGAAATCATTCGCCGTTACTTTAAAACCGGCTGTGAATATAAAAAGGGCCTCTGCGACATCGAAACTTATAATCGTGCTAAACTCATCATGGAAGAGCTCGATTTAAAACCAGTACATCGAATTGTCGTAGAACCTGCTAGAGCTTATGCTGAAGAGCTGTCTAAAAAGTACAACACCGATACAGTTGTACCAACTATGGCAATCGCCCTTCACAACGGTGATATTGTCACTGGAAAGAACAATAAAGCGATGGATGCAGCTGCGGCATGTATCATCAATGCCCTTAAAAAATATGCAGGCATACCAGACGATGTTCACCTATTGTCACCTGCTATTTTAAATCCAATCATCAAGCTTAAAACAGAGTCCCTTGGTGATCAAACATCACTGCTTGATCTTGAAGAAGTGCTCATTGCCCTTTCAATCAGTGCCGCTTTCAACCCTATTGCTCAGGTAGCACTTGATGCACTTGAGAGCATTAGAGATTGTCAAGCACATACAAATGTCATCCTTCATGCCAATAATGAAGCGACTCTTAGAAACCTGGGTATCGATGTAACAAGTGATCCTGAGTTTTCGACCACTAGTCTTTTCTACGGTAAATAAAACAAAGCGCCAAACGGATTTGTCCATTTGGCGCTTTTCATATTTTTAACATCGTTTATAAATTATATAGCCAGTAGTTCCCTGCCATCAAGCCTATGGAGATACATGCTCTGATGATATGGTGCTTGACCAGTGGCTTGCCATAAAGCTTGAAGCCATTCATGATTGCAGATATGTGAACCCCAATCAAACCTGCCGCCAATATTCCCTCTCTGGTATATAAGACCAACTCCTTATCGAGAAAGGTATATGTGATTAATGCACCACCAGCTAGCATCAGGACACTTGAAAGCCTTCCCAGCTTTTTTTGCGTCAACATCATGCCCCCAGTTAAAACCATAATCACACCGTAAAATACGCCTAAACCAATTATTACAAGTCTCATATATTTCTCCCTCTCAATCCTATCTTTAGCTTTTAAACCCTCCATATTAGCTTAAGGAATTGATGGTCCTTTGTCAAACTTATTTTCTTAAAGGATCATAAAATGACAAGAGCCTATATTGGTCACAAGCCTTTATTGTGTCAAAAAAAAAGTGAGAAAATCTCACTTTTAATTACAATTTTGTCTGAGTAATGTGTTTTGCCACTTCCACATCCAACTTTTTAATATGATTGAAAAACCAACCAGATATCAATTTGTTGAGTTCCAATACATTTACCGTTGATGTTGGGTTTTGTCTAATTTTTGTTGCCAATTGATCCAATTCTGTGATGAAATAAGTATGATTTTTTTTATGTAATTCAAACTCTGGATAATGCGACGATTTTTGCATCATCTCTTCCTCTTGGAAGTGCTTTTTGACATATTCTTGTAGGAAATTGACAGTTTCAATAACTTGGTCCCTGCCCTTCCCATCTGCCATAGCGTTGCTTAACTCTTGGGCCTTTTCAATAATCATTTTATGGTCCGTATCGATCTTAGCATTATTTGTCTTTAATGCATCCGTC
>NZ_JBVBZF010000501.1:0-1743 GCF_057447755.1 Fusibacter sp.
CATATGACGCTTTACTATAATTAAACCAATAAGGATGTGAAAAGTTATGCAGTTAGATTTCAAAGCGTGTAATTACGAAGAAATAAGTCATTTCATTAATTCATATGTAAGTCTTTTAAATTCACCAATAGATTCCTATGTGGAAGATCATATCTTGAACGCTCAACATTATTTAATTGAACATAAGGGTCTAAAAATTGGCTATTTTTCTATATATGATAGCAACCTATTAACTCAGTTTTATATTGAAAGTCGTTTTAGGCACTTAGGTCAAGATGCCTTTTATAAAATGAAGAAAATGCAAACTGTCCAGATGGCATTGGTGCCAACTTGTGATGAGTTTTTTTTATCTCATGCATTAGACGCCTATAAAAGTATTGATAAACAAGCCTATTTATTTAAGGATTCAATGGATGCTAAAGAAATTTCAGAAATTGAAAATGAAATTGATTTAAGGCTAGCTGAAAAAGGGGATATTGCTGAGATTATCAAGTATAGTGGCGATTTTATCGATAAACATGAAGAGAGAGTAGCCAGAAAAGAAATTTATATCGCAAGCAAAGGGCAAGAAATTGTAGGTTATGGCATTTGGGAAAATGGAGTTATTGCAAAAGAATATGTAAGTATCGGCATGTATACCTTAGAGAAATATAGACAGCAAGGTATTGGCAAAGATATATTGCTGAAGCTAAAAAAGACCGTTTATGAAAACAATAAAATTCCAATAGCAGGATGCTGGCTTTACAATCATAACTCTAAGAAAACACTTGAAAAGGCAGGATTTTGCACCAGTACGAGACTGTTAAAAATCAAATTTTGATATACTGAAACACAATGATCATAAACAAAAAAATATATAGTTGCTTAACACATAAATGGGATATGAACTCAAAACAAGCTTTTATCAATGCTCTAGTAAGACTGTTACAGTTGTCCTCAAAATCTTATGATCTTTTTAAAGTTGACTTGGCATGCGCAACTTTTTCTTTTTAATGTATTTGACTGGTCAAAAGTTAAGTGTATATTTCTTTGAAACACTTCCAAATAGCCAATATTCAAGAATTCTTTCAAGCTCTTTGGCGAAAATCATCTACAGAAGTCATCTACAGAAGTCATCTAGAGAAGCCATCTACAGAAATCATCTACGGAAATCAAAAATAATTTGAACACGATTTGCCTTTTAGAAAGCACGAATTGTCCTATAAATCTATGTCAAATAGACTATAATCATATTGACCGGTCAAGATAAAGAAAAGGAGTATTCAGACATGAAGAATTATCTTCAAGAAATAGTGAATTATGTAGATGAACATGTGGCGCATCCAATTACATTGGACATGATTTCCAGTTACATCGGATTTTCAAAATATTACTTGAATCATATGTTTAGCATATATACAGGGTTTTCAATCATGGAATACGTGAGAAAGAAGAAGCTGGAGTATGCCCTTGACCTATTGAAAACCGATAGGCGCATTATAGATATTGCACTTGAGATCGGTTACTCATCTGAACGGGCATTTTCAAGAGCGGTTCAAAAGGAGTATGGTCATTCACCTAATTATTTTAGACAAAGTGACGCATTAAGGATGCGTACATTGACAATCTATGATCTAAGGTTGAACATTGATGAAGATAGTCTTTTCTCTGAACTCCCCACTACACATAAAGACCTTAAAAATCTGATTATGGAAAGAGGCGTGAGAGATATGAAAAATTATTTAAGTGATATTAAGTATGAAG
>NZ_JBVBZF010000502.1:0-1741 GCF_057447755.1 Fusibacter sp.
ATCAAACAGCAATGTTGCTAGGGGCTTAATATTAATGCCTCTATGGCTCAATTTGTTGATGGCTCTAGTCGAAGTCATCGTCAAAATCACCTCAAACTCGGGAAACATAGATTGACATTCCAAGGCAAATCCCATAAGTTCATCATATGCGGCTTTGAATGAGCTTCCCTTATGCACTAGTATAATTCGCTTTTTCATATTACTTTACTGGCTTTCCAAGGTAGAAATAGCCTGCGCCAAGTACCAAGGCACCACCAATGAAATTACCAATTGTCACCGGGATTAGGTTTTGGAACATACCTGCAATCGATACCGGATCAGTGTGTGGCATTAATAATGACATTGAGAAAATGGTCATATTTGCAACACTATGCTCCGCACCTATGGTAATAAATGCAAATAAACACCAAAAAATCATAATTAACTTACCCGATTCCGATTTCATTTTTAAGGCACAAAGTACCGCTAAGCAAACCAATACATTACATATAATACCTTTAAACAATAGTGGCATAAAGGCACCACTCATCTTACCTGCCGATACCTTCAATATAAAATCGCCCACAGGTGTGCCGCTAATGCCTGTCATAACAAATGAAAAGCCAATGAGAAATGAGCCTATGAAGTTACCAATATAGCTGTATAGCCAAATACCACAAGCATCCAAAAAAGTTACCTTTTTATCTAAAACACCTGCCATCATGATCATATTATTTCCTGTAAAAAGCTCTGATCCAGTCATAATCACCAAGCTTAATGCGATACCAAATGACAAGCCCATTAACATTTTGCCATAGGCAAACCCGCTTGCAGCTCCCATGCTGCCAATTACCATAATCAATAAAATACCTAAACCAACATAAAATCCAGCAAATGCAGATGCCAAGATATATCTTCCCTTGCTTGACTTTAAAAAAGCTGCCTTCTTTACTGCCGCGCCAACTAAAAAATCCAGTGTTTCTGTAAACATTTTTCTACCTCCATAAATTGACTATGTTTTAACAATCTTTATGGATAAATGTTACCACACTGGATTTTAATTGGATGTGACAAATCTCACACTTTTCGATAATATTCTAAAATTTCATTTTCATTTACGAGCAAGGCTTTCTCGCGCCACTTCACATACCCCTTGTCAATAAGCTCAGACATGGCCCTTGAAATAGATTCTCTCGGCACACCAAGCAAATAAGAAAGGTATGTGATATTAATATTGAGGTCAACTTCCTTCCAACCATCTTCTGCAGTGTTTCGCCCATGATCCTTAGTGAGCTTCCATAGCTTTGCAGCCAGTTTTTTATCGATCTTGGTCTGTACGGTATTCTTGAGTTGCCTAAAGAGTCGTCTTTGTTTTCTAGCGCTTGAATTTAATATTTGCAGTGTCAAATCAAAGTCATTTTTCATGAGTGCCAGCATTTCCAATTTTGGAAATGTAATAATAAGCGCTTGTTCAAAGCATTCACAATCCACCGATACTGGTAGATTATCAAAGACCACTTCATTAATTAAGCTTCCTTCATTCAAAATGAAAAAGACGCGTTTTTGGCCATTGGCACAATATCTCAGAAGTGCCATTTTGCCATAAATTACTGCATAGACATATCCAATTTGGTCTTTATTTCTGAAAAGAACCTCATTTTTATTGAGTTTCTTGAGATTTGCGATTTTTAACAATGCCAAGAGTGTTGTTTCTTTCAGGTCTTTAAAGGCTTCTATGCCTTTTATGTGGTCTATAGTCACA
>NZ_JBVBZF010000503.1:0-1731 GCF_057447755.1 Fusibacter sp.
ATATATTGATGGTTATAAAATTAACAAATTATTGGAGGTAATGATGGAGTCTACGATGTCAAAGAGAGTGCCTGTAACAGATGCTGACAGGGCAAAGAGTTATTTCAAATACTATGATATGGATATGGTACCACCACCAAAGGATAAAATTGATCAGGTATTAGCGGGTCCGCTTGATCCTAAGAAGGCTACAAAGTTTGCTGATCGCAATAAACTTTTTGAGCCAGGTTATCTGGAAGATGAGATTGGTTACTGTGTAATGGAGGATGGTACGGGATTTGTAGCAAACCTCACTTTTATGCCTGGTGTTACCACAGAAATGTTTGACTGGTGGTTCGCATGGCATGGACTTGATAACCTTAGATACACCGTTTGGGATCCAGAAGATCATCACAAAGCAGAAACGATGCAGAGAAAACAAGCGCTTGATTCTAGCTTGTCATATAAAGAGCGCTATTGGAATACCACCCACCACGTTATTGAAGATGTGGGCATGGGGCCTGAAGGCTTATTCATTAACTTTAAATATCCTGGTGACTTAGGCTTTGATGTGAGTAAAATTGGCACCGAAGCTTGCAGTACCATTGTTTGTGCAAGAGGTTATGGAGAGGGTCTCCCACCATTTGCTTCTTCACCAACAATCATGACTCATTTTGTCAGAGAAGTCGAAGGTGGCATTGAGCTTAGATCAAGATTCTGGATGGGGTGGACAGTTAAAGCTGGGCGTGATATTAAGGCTTTACCTGACTTTGCAAGAATGCCAATTTTTGCACCAAAGGCATTATGCCTTCACAACATCAAGGAGTTTACAAACCTTGCAGCCTTATTGCCAAAAATATTTGCTGAAGAAAAAGACAATTTTTAGAAGGGGAGTCATGTCATGAATATGAAAAATCAGATCGAATTCAATAGAGAAAAATGTATTGGATGTAAATTATGCTACAAGTCATGTTTCATTGATGTTATTAGATGGAACGAGGAAGATAAAAAGCCGGAATTCAAATACCTTGAAGACTGTGTTCACTGCAATTATTGTGAGGTTGTCTGTCCTAAGGATTGCATCCAAGTGATTCCTGATTTTGAAGGGGAATTGTTTCATCAAAGTTTCAATCGATACAAATAATGAATATAGCAGGAGGGAGAACTCTTATGAACAATAAAGTCAGTCTTAAGACAGATATTTTGATTGCTGGTGGTGGCATTGCAGGCCTTACAGCAGGAATTATCGCGAAAGAAGCCAATCCGGAGTGTGAGGTATTAATCATAGAAAAACAAACGTGTGGTTACAGTGGCAAAGCCAACAGAGGTGGCGGGGTCCTTCAATATTTTGATTTCAAAAGGGTAAAACCGATTGAATTCGTTGCATACCATGCCAATGCTGTTGGGTGTTTCCTTGGGGACCAAGTACAGATGCTCAAGTATGTTTCCATGAACAATGAAATGATTGAAAAATTAATTTCTTGGGGCGTTAAAGTACCAGCAAACGAAGATGGTAGTTGGAAAATCATACCGACAGGCCCGATGACGGGTATGGTTGGCGTTGACCTCGATATCACGATTCAAGTGAGAAGAACAGCTGAAAAAGCGGGTATCAAGATAATCGATAAAGTAACCATGTCAGATTTACTCGTTACAGACAACACTGTAGTGGGTGCGAATGCCTACAGTATTTTAGATGGTACTTTTTATACGATTGAAGCAAAAACAGTGATCTTAGCCACTGGAAGCCAA
>NZ_JBVBZF010000504.1:0-1685 GCF_057447755.1 Fusibacter sp.
CTTTTAACAATGTTCATGTTGATCCAGCAAATTTCTACCCGGAGCTGCATGAGAGGATCAATGGAGTCAAGATTAACAGTGAGGAATTATTTAAAACATATGAAAGTTTTATACAGAATCTTTCCAAGTCGCTTAAACAAAAGCAAAGCAATCTTTTTGCAGAAGGTGAAAAATTGATTCTTGAGATTCCACCTTCATTTGCATCCATTCAGACAGAATATGATGAGTTAGTTGAGGCAAATAATAAGAAAGACCTTGCACAGCGACAGAATGAAGCCAGAGAGAAGTTACGCTTTCATAAAATTAAGACCCTTCTGGATGAATATAAATACGATGTTCAAATTAACGAATTGAGTCATTTGGACACAGAAAAAAACAGAACACTCGCAGACCTAAATGCCGAGAAGGAAAAAATCGAAGGCGAAAACGGATTTAATAACAAAATACGGTTACTTCGGGAAGAAATCAATTCATTAAGAAATGAAACTAAAGATGAAAAAAAGCTGGCTCAAATCATAAGTAATAAATTGAAGCATTTTGTTTCCTTTGAACTAGATCATTGTGATAATGAAGGAGAGGTTGGTTTCTATAGGGTAAAATGTTTGCGAACTAACATGGTAAGGGACATTACCCAATTATCAACCGGTGAAAAAAATATTATTGCTTTCTTATATTTCATCGAAAAGATGAATGAGATAACCGAGAATCAAGTGGGTCAGAACAAAAAACTGATCGTATTCGATGATCCTATGAACTCAAATGATGATACCATGCAATATATGATAATCGATGAGTTAAAAATTTAATGAAAAAAATTCAGAGCGACGACAAAATGATCATACTCACACACAATAATCACTTTTACTTGAATGTGAAATACGGTAGAAAGTACAAGGATGATAGATTTATAAGATTTATCTCCAATGGATGTACAACTGCATTTAGAATGCTGACTAAAGAGCAAGAGGATTTTAAAACAAATTATGAAGCACTCTGGAACGATGCTAGGTATCTATACGATGACGAGAACGCTAGTCCGGAAATGATTTTAAATCCAATCAGAAGAATTATTGAAACCTATACAAAATTCAATATGATTGATAAGACTAAGTTCTATGAAAACCAAAGTGGTGCAAAAAAATTGTTTGACGTAAATTCTCATTCAATTGACGATTTTGAGGCGGATCTTAATGGTAAAACCAAAGCTGATATCGTGTTACTTCTCGAAAGGTGTTTCAAAGATAGTAATTCGGAAGAACATTTTCGTAAGTATTGGATAACAGAATAAAAAAATTAATATTGTAATCAAGGTGTGCGATGCCCTTTTAAACGTGGAAGTTTATGAGGGCATCTTTTTTGTATAACGAAAACCACCGGTTCTACCGGTGGCTCCAAAGAGATTTAGCTTTGAGTCAAAAAACAAATCCTCCTTTTGCTACAATAAAAATGGTTCGCCAACCAAAAAGCAAAAGGAGGATCCGTTAATGGATAAGACCAGTTTAGCACATACCCAATGGAAGTGCAAATACCATGTCGTGTTTGCACCTAAGTATCGACGCCAAGTGATTTACGGAAAAATTGAAGGTGACATAGGAAAAATATTGAGAAAGTTATGTGAACAGAAAGGTGTTGAGATACTAGAAGCGACAGCATGTCCAGATCATGTTCATATGATTCTTTCAATA
>NZ_JBVBZF010000505.1:0-1681 GCF_057447755.1 Fusibacter sp.
CAGAGGTTATTTGAAAGCGCTCCATGTAACGATTTGAAAGCCCTAAGGGCTTATATTTTATGAGAACTCAAGCTGAATGCGATCATACATAGGAAATGGCACAACTGCAAAAGCAAAACGCTAAGTTCACGATTGATAAAAAAATAACAAAAATCAAAAAACTAAATATGGGAGGCAATCAGCGTGGCAATAGTTGAAGTCGTCAAGTACAATGGAACACCAGATGTTTTTGCTTGGAAGTACCCTGATGAAGAGCTGGGGACATGGACGCAATTAATCGTTAATGAATCACAAGAAGCGATCTTGTTCAAGGGCGGAAAAGCTCTAGATGTATTTGGAAGTGGAAGACATACTTTAAGCACGGCAAACATTCCAATACTAAGTAACCTAATGAAGCTGCCTTTTGGTGGTAAATCACCCTTTACTGCTGAGGTTTGGTATGTTAACAAAGTTAATTCACTAGATATTAAATGGGGGACTGCTTCTCCAATACAGCTTCAAGATCCCAAATATGGTGTATTTGTTCCTGTTAGATCCTTTGGTCAATTTGGCATTCAAATTGTAGATTCGAAGTCTTTTCTTGTTAAACTCGTGGGGACGCTTCCTATGTTTGACAAAGAGAATGTGCTTAAATATTTTAGAAGCTTGTTTATCACCAAAGTTAAAGACGGAATTTCATCTTATTTAGTACATAAACAAATTGGCATATTAGAAATCAATGCCTATCTCGATGAACTTTCAAGTTTTATGCTAGAACGTATTGGAATCGTTATGAGTGAATACGGCATTAAACTGGTCAATTTTTATATTAATGATGTCAACATGCCTGAAGATGATCCAGCAGTACAACATCTTAAGGCAACGCTCTCTAAAAAAGCGGAAATGAATATTATAGGCTATACTTACCAGCAGTCAAGGTCCTATGACACCTTAGAGGGTGCAGTAAACAATGAATCGGGAGATCTCTCTGGACTCATGGGGGCAGGCATTGGCATGGGTATGGGCGTAGGTCTTGCAGCTCCGATGGGAAATGCCATAAGAAGTGTTACCCAAGAGCTTACACTTGATGAGTCTAAACAGGAAGTACCTGTATCCATTTTAGAGAAGGTAAATACAATAAGTTGTGCAGAATGTCAAACCATGTTAAATAAGGAGATGAAGTTCTGCTTTGAATGTGGTAAAAAACTAGTGCTGTGTCCAAATTGTCAAAACGACATTCATGAAGGGCAAGAAAAGTGCTTGATCTGCAATCATGATTTGCCAAGACCTTGTCCTAATTGTGCGACTCTACTTAAGGATCAGGCTTTAAAGTTCTGTCCAGAGTGCGGTTTTTCCTTACTAAGGGTCTGTATTGAATGTGGCGTGCAATTAGATAAATCAACTAAATTTTGTCCAGAATGTGGCGTAAAACAATAACTTATAAACATACTCTTGAGGAGGATAATCATGTACGAAGATAAAAAAGCAAAAGTAGCCTTACGAATGAGCGGCATAAAAGGAACGTTTTCTATAATAATTGGTTCAATTCTAACTTTAATAATTGGTTCGACTTTGATTTATACCATTTTTGATTCAGAAAATGATGGCATAGATATGGTAATTACCTTTATCGTTTTAAGTTTGATTTCATTACTTATACTTTGGTCAGGCATAGATAGAAAGAAAAAAATTAACCTTTATG
>NZ_JBVBZF010000506.1:0-1675 GCF_057447755.1 Fusibacter sp.
TAAATGCAAACCTAAAAAAACACAGAATAACGTTGATTATTCATTTTTACCGAAGGGGGTTTCTAAACATGAAATTAACTAAAATCTTAACAACTGGAATATTAACATTTACACTTTTTTCATCATTAAATTTTGCAACAAATATTACAGATATTACAGGTCATTGGTCAGAACCCTTTGTAACCTCACTTGTCAATCAAGGTGTGATTTCGGGTTATCCTGATGGTACTTTTAAGCCTGATAAGTCAATCAGTAATGCTGAATTTTTATCATTGACCCTTAAAGCCATGAACGAGACTGTTCAAAGTGCAAATGTGGGTGAAACATGGGATATGCCAATTATGAAAAAAGCCTTAGAACTTGGACTTGTTAAAAGTGGTGAGCCTATGACAAATGCCATGAGCGAGATATCAAGAGAACAATCTGCAACCATCCTTTACAGAGCCTTGCAGATAAAAGAGGGCATCAAATATGATCAATATTACACTGGTGTTCTCGATCAAGTGATTTTCGACAACGACCAAATTACTGATGCCTACAAGGATAGCGTTTATTCAATGCTTCAAAAAGGCGTATTTACTGGCAATGCCAATCACTTTGACCCTAAAGGTGTAATGACCAGGGGGGCATCTTGTGTTGTTATTGAGAGAGTGCTTGATAAAGAGAAAAGAGCAAACCCTACCGATGTTAAGAATGGTGTATCTGCATGGAAGGTATTGGTTGAACCTGTAGTCAGTCAAGATGCGGTCCAAATGAAATTTGAAAATGGCAAACCTGTGATTGACCGTGAAAAGGTCCTTGATGAACTTAGACAGCATACAAACAATGTATTCACATCGTCACTTGAAGATTATTATTACTATGAGGATTATATCAGTAAAAAATGGTACGGTGCGGGATACGACACCTACGAAGCGAAGAAAGAGTATGTGGATTCTATGATTGATATTGGCATTAAAGCCATGAAAACCTTTTATAACTTTGACTACAGAGACGATCTAGACGCCTATAAGAAAGACCTACAATGGGTTTCTGCCACAAATAACGGCAAAAAAAATCGCATTGAAGAACTCTTAAATAACATTAAGACTAATCAGCTTGTCATGGAAAGCGAATTTGTAACGGATTCTTCTCTTTTCTATAGAGCTTCTAACTGGACGGATAGATTAAGAGGTCGTTTGTATTTTACCTTTAAATCACCAAGCCAAAAGGCAGAGGTTTATCAAACTCATTTTGAAGATGCAGAAGGTATTGTAAAACTTGATGTTGACCAGTGGTATTACATTGACTGTGAAATACTACTTGGAGATTTTCTTGAAAACATCAACAACAATTGGGACCACAGCAAACCTAATTATGGTGTGAACTATTACATTACCGATTACATTCCAGTTAACCCTTTGAACTAAGGAGTCAATAACCTATGAAAAAGAAACTCAGTATTTTCTTAATACTTGTCCTTTTGATTAATCTTTTAATACCATCGGATTTCACAGAAGGTGTTGAAGAAGTAAATCCATATGATAAATCAACAAACACCTTTAAATTCACCACCGATACCCCTATTGTGTCATCGGGTGTAGCTTATAGGACGGTTGGCTTTAAAGCACATTTTAATTCCAATGGTAAAGATTATGAAGCTTATTTCACTATGAAACAATTTGAAACGTCAGAA
>NZ_JBVBZF010000507.1:0-1674 GCF_057447755.1 Fusibacter sp.
CATTCCCTTTTTTATGCCCTTCATATTCTTCGAAGCCAATCAGTGGCAAGCAGTTGGATTTGAAGGCATAGCACACTTGATTTTCCTGAGCATATTTGCATCCGTTTTAGGCTTTTACTATTATGCAAAAGCAATGGACTTGTTGGGGGTATCAGAAGCATCCATATTTATCAACTTTCTACCCATCGTAACGATTATTTTCAGCTTCTTTTACCTTGGAACGCTGATTTCGATGCGACAATTCATAGGTGGTGCCTTGGTACTTTCGTCGGTGACAATCACGACACTTCACGAACAAAAAAATAAAGGACATGATCGGGTTTGCGAAGATTCAAGTGATCTGGCAATCGAAAGTGAATCCTAATAAAAACGTATTATTTTAAATATGTATTTGAATCAAAACATCCTCTTGAGGGATGTTTTTTTATGTTTTGGTGATGAATTTAAAGGGGGGTGCCGATATATTATATAGAATATGGCATATAATCGGTTTGTGGAGAACTGTAAAGCATACAAAGGAGCAACATATGAAAATCAGCCAGCTTTTACAAAGCCTAAAAATAGATCAGAATTATGATCTCAAGTCTAAAACAAAAACCACAAGTGTAGATACAAGTGAATCCATTTTAGAGAGCTTCAAAAGCAAATCATCTTCAGTCAATCAATTGGCTTCAAAATATCAAGTGAATTTGACTGAAAAAGAAGCCACTTCAATTGATAATTTTATGAAGCAAACCAGTGGTCCGCTTGAGGACAAACTTAATACTGTTGAAATCGCCATGTATAAAGGGATTGAGCTCAATGACGAAAATTTGGAGTCAATCCATACAGCACTTACCAAGGACCCAGACATGGAAGTTGATCTTTTAATGCCTGAAGCAGTGACGAAGGATTCTGGTACTTTGGATTCAGTGATTGATAACCTAAAGCTCCCTGAAAACATTAAGGCGGTTCTTAAGAGGGCAATTAAAGAAGGGGCAAGTATAGAGGATGCTGTAAAGATGGTGGCGAAAAAGATCCTTGAAGCCTTACCGGATCAGTACAGGGCTTCTTTTGAAGGTGTACTAAGCTCAGGAAATGTAGGTGAATTATCGGATGCTATGGTGAACATGGTTAAGAACATGACCTTGTCAGCTGACCAAGTGACAGCAATCTTAAGCATTAACTTAAATCAAAGTGGCATTTCTGATGGAAGCATAAGTTTACAAACAGATGCAAATCGAATCCAAATGTTGATTGATGCCCTATCGGACAACCAAGGTGCAAGTGTTGAATCGGGTAAAGGTCAAGAGGCTTCAATACATTTGCTTGAGACTCTTTTTAAGGCCTTGACAGGCGAGGATACAGAGATTAATTTTGATGATGCAATTGGTGATTTGGTATCAAAGGTAAATGAAAACCAGGTGCTTAAGGCAATTTTATTGGCCTTTATTAAACCCCAACCTGATGAAAGTGGCATTGTTCTTGACAGGGGGGGATTTACAGATGAGTCTAATGTTTTAAGTCGTGATGGCAATCTTACTTTGACCGATAGGACTGGTGATCCTTCCAAGGATGCATCATCGGCAACTCATAAATCAGATGCATCAGGTATTGATCAAGAAAGACTTCAAAGTGAACTGTCTCTTGGAGACTTAGCTGATCTTGATGAAGAAAGTATTTTACGTGCCTTGG
>NZ_JBVBZF010000508.1:0-1671 GCF_057447755.1 Fusibacter sp.
ATACTTGTGAAAACATGCATACGTCTTTTATTAGAATGTGCTCTCAGAAGGAGTATAACATGCCTTCAGGTCTTATACAATCAGGTCAATACGACTAAACATTTTTGAATAGACTACCATTGTAGAGGTTTATTCAAATTAATTCGAAAAATTAGTCGCAGATTACCTTTAAGTTTTGGGTATTATTATTTTAACTGGATTCACATAAGGTAATCACATACAATATGGAGGTACAAAAATGAAAACGTTTTTAGAAGAGTTTAAAAAATTCGCATTAAAAGGCAATGTCTTTGATATGGCAGTAGGGATCATCATAGGTGGCGCCTTTGGTAAAATTGTCGCTTCACTTGTAGGCGATGTTATCATGCCAATTGTAGGGCTTGCTTTTGGAGGTGTCAGCTTTACAGACCTTAAAATAGTCATTGCGGAAGCAGTGGGTGATGTCCCTGAATCAGCAATATATTATGGCAAGTTTATACAGAATATCGTGGATTTTGTCATAATTGCATTGGTAGTCTTTCTCATGGTAAAGAGTATAAATAAAATGAAAAGAAAAGAAGCAGAAAAGCCCGCAGCGCCAGCAAAACCATCGGATGAAGTTGTCTTATTAACTGAAATTAGGGATTTGTTAAAGAAATAGAATCATTTTGATGTGTTCCCTTTTATAGCGTGCTTTGATGTGCTTCATTATATCATCGATCAGTATTTCTGATAATAACTTTCGGTTAGATTGATTTTACAGATGGATGAACAATAGCTATACTGTTAATAAGAAGTTTGATGTTTATTGTAGGCATAATAGAGGATGAACGGGGCATGACATTCAGAAGGGAGTTGGCAAATGAATTCTGTTTTAAGGGAAGTTAAGTTTGAAGAAGTTCAAAATAAGATCATAGAACAATTAAAGAAAGGTATTTTTTTGACCGTCGAAGCTAATGGAATTGTCAATACAATGACGATTGCGTGGGGAAATAGCGGGCGTATGTGGGACAGAGACAGCTTTACTGTTGCAGTGAGGCATTCAAGATATACTTTTGAACTTATAGAAGGTTCAGCATATTTTACGATTAGCATTCCTAAACTGGGCACAATGAAAAATGAACTCCTCCTTTGTGGGACTGTTTCGGGTCGTGATAAGAACAAGTTTGAAGAAGATGGCCTTACAGCAAAATATTTGAAAGATTTTCCTGTTCCAGTAATTGAAGAGTGTGATTTGCATATTCTATGTAAAATTGCCTACAAGCAGTCTATGGACCCTTCTCTAATAGTAGCAGACTATGTCAAAGGCAAATACAAGTCAAATGATTACCATACTTTATATTATGGAGAGGTTATTGGTGTGTTTGAAAAAGAGATAAGCTAGAGAATTTAATTTTCTATTGATTTGGTATTGATCATAAGTGTGGTGACTAATTAAGAGAGGTCTTAAGATGAAAATTTCATTAATAATTCCAGCCTATAATGAGGCGCAATTGATTGAAAAAATGCTGATCTCTGTGATGAAGGCCAAAAAAGAGTTTGAAAGGAATGAATCCAATTCGTTGGAGGTCATTGTCGTCGATAACAATTCACAGGATAAAACAGTTGATATTGCATCCAAATATGAGGTGAAAATTGTAAGTGAAGAAGTGCATAATATTGCGAAAGTAAGGAATACAGGTGCTCGATATG
>NZ_JBVBZF010000509.1:0-1670 GCF_057447755.1 Fusibacter sp.
AATGCGCAAATAGATAGAAAGCACAGTCTTTGGCAAATTGGGTGAATAAAGGGGAAAATAAATGAAGAGATTATCGATTGAGCAGGTGTCGCCAGGCGCAATTGCCATGCAGGCGATCTATGACAAGAATTTTAATGTCTTGGTGAAGAAATACTCTGTATTAAACGAAAAGACCATCGATACCATTCGTATTTATGGTTATGAATCCGTTTTTGTTGAAACAGGAGATAATTTTAAAACACTGATTGACTCAGGGGATGTTCAGGGCTTACCCTATGAAGAAATCGGATATCTTTTAAGACTTATGCAGAAGAGCTATAAAGAGCTTGAGGTCTTTTCAAAGCGAAAGGGCAATCAAATTTCAATGAAAGTCTACAAGCAATTCAATGAATTTAGGGAATCCCTGCTTGAAGCCCTAAACCATTCTATCGAGAAAATCATCATCTCAATGATTCACAACAGAGTCACTGCCTTACAAATCATAGAATCCAAATCCTTAAAGCTATACACCTTTCAACATTCGCTCCAAACAGCACTCATATCCACCCTGATGGGGATTAAACTTAAATTGAGTATGACCGAGCTCAAGGTCCTCTTTATGAGTGCCATTATCATGGAATTTAGTAATGTGAGCATTCCACAAAATATCCTTGATAAAAAGGACCGTCTTACTGAATCTGAGTTTGAAATTGTCAAGAAACACCCTTTTTATTGTTATGAAGAATTTGGAGACAGCATCTCCCTTCATTATTTAGTGAAAGTGGTATGCCTTGAGCACCATGAGAAATTCAACGGTACTGGCTACCCAAAGGGCTTGTCTGGTGAAGAAATTCATCCGCTTGCACGCATTGTATCTGTGGCAGATGCCTTTGATGCTCTTATCAGTGATCGCCACCAGCGAAAGGCCCATTCTATTCCAAATGCCATTAAATATTTGGAAGCCCAGTCGGATGTCTTTTTCTTTAAATCATGTGTGGACCTTTTAAAGACCACCATATATCCTTTTGCCATCGGCGAAAGGGTCACCTTAAATGTGGGTGAGGGGAAGATTATTGGCTATGATGAAAACGCAAACCCTATGATAGAGCTTGAGCAGTATAACAAGCATGTGAAATTATCGGAAAATGGCTTTGTCAAACTGGCTGAGAGGGATCTTGAAATCAAAATTTAGAGCGATTAAAGTGGTTTGTGGGGCAAACATGGAACTTTTTGACTTAAAAATCGTCTTATAGTTAGATGGCATAAAATTTTAACAACTATAGGAGTGATATTATGAAAAGAAAATTATTAATCGGATGTATTATAGCGAGTATCAGTATATTGAGTTTAATAGGCTGTGCAGGGGAGAAACCCTTAGAGGCTGATCAAGATCTGCCCACTTCTGATCCTTTAACAGCAACAAGTCCTAAACTCTCTGAAGATGCCGCAAAAGAAATGATGGCTGAAAAGTCTATCGAGGGTATTACTAAAATTACATTGGCTGATATTGAAGGTAATGTCGTTGAGCGTGAGTTTTCAGCAGAGGAAATCAGTGCGATAGAAGAAGCCTTTAACGAGAGCTTTATCATGGACACGGCCTATATTGAAATGATCACAGGCTATACCATGACAATCGAACTTGAAGATGGCAATTCTGTTTTTATTCACAGCTATGGTCAGGAAGACTATAT
>NZ_JBVBZF010000510.1:0-1668 GCF_057447755.1 Fusibacter sp.
AAAAATATTAGTATCAAATATTAAAATGAAAGTGAATGAGGTTTATTATGAAAAAGTTTAAAGTTGCATTTGTATGTGTTCACAATTCTTGCAGAAGTCAAATGGCAGAAGGCTGGGCAAAAAAATTAGGTAGTGATATTCTAGAGGTTTATTCTGCTGGAACAGAAGATTATCCTGAGGTTAAACCACTGGCAGTTGAAGTCATGGAAGAGGCAGGTGTTGATATGAGTGAACATCATCCGAAGCTCTTGTCTGATATTCCTGAAACTTTAGATGTTTTAATTACAATGGGTTGTAATGTCGTTTGTCCATTTGTGCCTAACCAGCATATGGAGGACTGGGGACTTGATGATCCATCTGGTGGGCCGATCGAAGATTTTAGAGTAACGAGAGAACTCGTTAAGGAAAAGGTCCTTTTATTAATTGAAAGAATAAAATCAGGACAACTCCCATTAGAATAAGGAGGGACCATGTTTGATTGGTTAGATAATCTGGTAACACTCTTAGTTGAGAATGTGTTTAAGATTCCTGTGACAACACAACTTGGCAGTAGTATTCATTTTTTTATATATGACAGTGTAAAAATTGTTATTTTACTGGGCATCATGATTTTTATGATTTCCTATGTAAGAAGTTTTTTTCCACCAGAGCGTACCAAGAAAATCCTTGAAAGATTTGGTGGCATCACCGGTAATATCATGGCATCACTTCTTGGTATCGTGACGCCCTTTTGTTCTTGTTCCTCAGTGCCAATCTTTATTGGTTTTGTTGAAGCTGGTATTCCTCTCGGTGTGACGTTTTCTTTCTTAATCACATCACCTATTGTTAATGAAGCGGCATTTGCAATTCTTTTAGCCTCTTTTGGCTGGAAGATTGCGCTTGTCTATGTGGTGACTGGGGTTGTCGTTGGCGTCGTTGGTGGTATATTTATTGGGTCTTTAAAAATGGAAAGTCAAGTGGAAAGCTATGTATATGAAATCAGTTCTAGAGAAGTCGAAATTGAACAGCTGACTGTAAGAGATCGCATTCAGTTTTCTGTTCAAAATGTTAAGGATATAGTTGGTCGTGTTTGGATTTACTTGCTTATTGGGATTGCGCTTGGGGCACTAATTCATGGCTGGGCACCAGCTGAGCTTCTGGCGAAATATGCAGGACCTGATAATCCATTAGCCGTTATTGTGGCGGTTGTCTTTGGTATTCCCCTTTATTCCAATGCACTTGGGACAATTCCAATTGCTGAAGCCTTAATTTTAAAGGGTGTAGGCATTGGCACAGCCATGGCATTTATGATGGCAACCACAGCTTTATCACTGCCAGAGATGATCCTTCTCAAGAAAGTCATTAAGCCGAAATTGATTGCAACTTTTGTTGGAATCACTGGAATCGCAATTATACTAGTAGGCTATCTCTTTAATGGACTTGCCCACTGGCTGATATAGTTTAAAGACATATATGTTTTTAGTTTACCAATTAACACCCCCCTAAATTCACAAATGGCGTCATAAACTCACATATGGGGTCATAAATTTAGGAGAGTCAATATCAGGATATTTAATAGGTTGAAATAATAGGAGGCAGAGATGAACATTAAGGTTTTAGGATCAGGTTGTAAAAACTGTAAGAAGCTCGAAGAAAATGCGAGAGAAGCCGTTAAGGAAATGGGTATTG
>NZ_JBVBZF010000511.1:0-1663 GCF_057447755.1 Fusibacter sp.
ATGTTCATAGCCAAGTAACCGATGTTGAAAAAAGAACGATTTTTCAGATAAATTTGGTCAGTTTCTTTAACGAGTTCAATATCATCATAGGTTAGGTTGTCCGCAATGAGAATATCACAACATTTCAATTGCCTGATACGTTCTTCAGGATCAGAAATGGTTTTGAAGACAAGCTGACTGACTTTTGCTTTATCAGACCAATACTTGAGATTTCGTTCTAATATGATCTCGCCATTTTCATCCCATGATTTAAAAACAAAAGGACCTGTTCCAACAGGTTTGTACTTTAATTCCTCATTGTATTTCATAATGGCTTCTGGACTGGCAATGCCAAACGCTGGCATAGCTAGTGTGCTTAAAAATGGAGAATAGGGCTTCGATAATACGATTTGAACTGTGTCGTTGTTAAGCGCTTGTACACTCTCCACCAATCCTGGAAAACCTCCGAAATTCATATTCCAGTAGACAAAATGGCCTGCATGATAGGGACTTGTTGAGTCCATCCATCTGTTAAAATTAAAAACCACCGCATCAGCATTCAGTTTTGTACCGTCATGAAACAAGACATTTTTTCTGATGTAAAAACGCCATATCAATCCATCTTCACTGACGTCCCACGACTCAGCCAGTGAGGACTTAATCGATTCGCCGTTCTTATCGTACGTAACCAATGTATCATAGAGGTTTACAGTGACTCTCAAGGACTCCTGATCTGTGACAACAGCAGGGTCTAAACCAATGGAATCACTTGTCCTTCCAATGGTTAAGACGGTATCCTCACTTGAAAATTTATTCTTTACGATGGTGATCATACTAGATGCGTCTTCTTTGACAATATTGCCAAGTAAAAAAATCAAAATACCCATTAAAATACCCAAGCCCATCCATTTTATATCTTTCAATTAGAGATACCTCCAGTGATAAAATATGTATCTAATATTAAGAGTGTGTCCTTTTTATTTTAACAGAGTTCAAAATTCAATTAAAGAAAATTAATATATTTATGAATTTTTTGAGAGAAATAAGTGATAAAAAAAGAAAAATATTAAATAATCGTTATAATATCTATTGTAAGACCAAACAATTTAAGGGGGAACAAAATAATGAAAAGATTTTTAGCATTATTGTTAGTGGTAATCATGGTATTGTCACTTGCAGGCTGTAGTGGTGGCACTACAAACCAAGCAACTATGAACTTGGGAACATCTAATTTAGATCTTGGTTTTAAAATTGGTATCGTAACAGGTACAGTTTCACAAGGTGAAGAAGAGTACCGTGCTGCTGAAGCAGTAAAGAAAAAATACGGTGATCAAGTTATTCTTCAAACATATCCAGACAAATTTATGGATGAGCAAGAAACAACAATCTCTAACATCTTAAGTATTGCAAATGACCCTGATGTAAAAGCAATCATCGTTTGTCAAGCGGTTCCTGGAACTTCTGCAGCAATCGATAAAGTAAGAGAAATCAGAGATGATATCTTAGTAATCGCAGCTGTACCAGGTGAAGCTCCAGACACAATTGCAGCTAAAGCAGATGTAATCTTACAAGGCGATGAATTAGGTATGGGTACTACAATTATTGAGCAAGCTGAAAAGCTTGGTGCAAAAACCTTTGTTCATTACTCATTCCCAAGACATATGTCTTATCCTTTATTAGCTGC
>NZ_JBVBZF010000512.1:0-1660 GCF_057447755.1 Fusibacter sp.
AACACGCCAAGGCCATATGTCGTAAACGGATGCTCTAGTGCATCTTTATAGACTTGTAAGCCGCAAGTAACGATATCCGCACCTGCTAGGGCAGCGTCTTTGATTTGCTTTCCATTTCTAAGGGCAGCAACGATGATCTCTGTTTTGAAATCATAGTTTCTATAGATGTCAACGATGTCTTGAATGTACTGATTGCAATCTTCGCCACTGTTCTCTTTCCAGCCTACAAATGGTGAAACAAAGAGACAGTTTGCCTTACCTGGCATAAGGGCTTGAGATGGAGAGAATACTAAAGTCACGTTGGTTCTAACACCCTCTTGCTCAAGCTTTCTCGCCGCAATAATGCCTTGCTCTGTACATGGAATTTTGATGACAAAGTTGGAGCAGATCGCTGAATATTCTTTTCCCTCTGCAACCATATCTTCCCACTTGTCGTGGTGTGGATTGATTTCAATAGAGATAGGGAACTTGTCAACGCCTTCTATGCCTTTAGATTTAACCCATTCAGCCATTTCTTTAATGACTGTTTTAAAGGGCTTTCCACTGAGCTTGATGTGACGTGGGTTTGTCGTCACGCCATCTATTCCTAAAAATTCATATGCATATTCGATTTCATCCATTTTGGCACTGTCTAAAAAATATTTCATGCGATTTTCTCCTTTTATAATTGAATTGATTCAAATAGTGTTTTGAACGAGGACGCTTGTCTATAAAATACTGGAATGCTGCCCACAGGCGCTTTAACCGTCACGGTGCCTCCGGTATATTTTTCCTTTGTAAATAGGTGAATCCAATCGTCTTCAGGCAAATAGACCGACCATTCGTCTTTACCTTGTTCATGGACTGGTGCCACCAAAAGATCTCTTCCAAAGAGATACTCATAAGTCATGTCCAGACAAGCCGGGTCGTCATAGTGCATAAAGAGGGGTCTCATAGCGCCTAAGCCAGTATTGGCATTTTCTGAGATGACATGTCTTACATAAGGCAATAATTGATGTCTTAGTTTAGAAAATACAGCAAATTGTCTTAAGCAGTGATCACTTTCATCGTACTGGAAGTTTTCATCAGGACGATTGCCTTCATGAGTTCTCATATAAGGTGTGAATACCGAATACTCCAAGTATCTGAGCATGAGTTCTTCTGTACGTGTATTTCCAAAGAGCGAAGTATAGCCTCCCAGGTCAAAATGTGTTAAACCATTTCCCATAAGCCCTAGCGAAAGGCTGGCTGGAATGGTGGACGCCAATCCGTCGTGGATTGTAAAGTCAACACTTTGATCACCTGCCCACATAAGGGTACAATATTTTGCATTACCGACGCCGCCAGCTCTCATGAAGAAGACAACCTCGCCGAGCATGCCTCTTTCCTTTATGGCTTCATAGTTACATTTAGCCCATAGCGCAGGGTATTCGTTGTGCATTTCCACCCCAGTTTTTCCGTTATAAAACACGGCATCCACTGGGATATACTCTCCAAAATCTGCCATCCAGCCACTAATGCCTAAGTCGATCATGTTTTGCTGAATGATTTGCTTATACCAAGTCATTGCATGAGGATTTGTGAGGTCCATGGTCCCACAGAAGAACTCGCCAAAATCTGCTATATAAGCACTTCCATCTTGTTTTTTGACAAAGTAGTCGTTTTTTAGAGCATGGTCAAA
>NZ_JBVBZF010000513.1:0-1657 GCF_057447755.1 Fusibacter sp.
ACATCCGCTGAAAAATTTTCACGATACAGCAGCTGCTTGTCTGCCTTACTGAGATTTTGATCGTACTTGTCTAAAAAACGACCGCTGTGTCTTCTTAAAAAATCATAGAGGCCAATTTCTTCAAAAGTCATTGAATCACCCACCCCAACCGACTTCCCATTGACTGCCTTCATGAGATAATCTAACAAGGCTTGTGTCATATCAAAATAGTGACAGGAGATTTTTCGCCTCTTAAGCGCTTCAATGACCTGAATCACCTTTTCATCTTCAAGCAAATCCAAATCTTTCCCCAAACTCATATTCTCATTCATGCCACTTTTAATCCTCCCTATGAAGTAAATACACAGACAAAATGACCATAACAGCACCACCCATTTGCATCAGATTAAGGTGCTCATTTAAAATTAAAAAGGCAACAATCAAAGTTATAGGCAGTTCCAATGTTGCGACGATGCTCGTTCTCTCAGATCCAATGATTGCCACCGATTTATAGAAGAAGACCACTGGTAGAATGCCTGCAAATACAGCAATTATAAATATATACTTCAAAAGATGAAAACTTAAGATTGGGATTGTGCCATAAAGGCCAATCACACTGCCAAAAGACGCAATCAAACCAAAAAGTGATGTATAAAACAAAACCGTATAGTGGTCCATCTTGGCGATTTTAAAATCCGCATAAATATTATAAAAGGAATAGGTTAAGGCACTTGCAATTCCGAAACCGATACCCACCAAAGATAGTTGTGAGCCCTTTACCGAAAATATATCAAGCACGAGAACAATCCCTATCATGGCAAGCAATAATGCGATGTAATTAACCCTCTTAAGCTTCTTCATGCCTGTTATGGCAAAGAAAAGCGTGATAAATACTGGATTTGTAAACAAGAGCATTGAGGCAATCCCCGCATTGAGCTGGTTAAGGGCCAAATAGAATAAGGCACTTGTACAAAAAGCACCAATCACACCTTGTATCATGGTCTGTTTTAATTGTACCTTTGTAATCTTAAATTTATCCTTGTTGGTGACTAAAACCGTCACAAAAATTATGATGACACTCATTAAATACTGAAAAAAATTCACAACAAGCGGCTCAGCACCTTCAACCATGACCATCTTACCCAAGATGGAGTTGAAGGCATAAATACTTGAAGCCATTATTGCATAAAAAAAGCCCTTTCTCTTAAGTTGTCTTTCACCTTGTAGAACCTCTAGCTTTTTATGGTCATGATTTTGCTTGAGGTTTGTGCTACCAGTCATATTTACCTCCGAAGTTTGTCTTTTCTGATTATACTATATTAAAATCGTGCCGTCACTTTAAAGTCTATAGACTTGTAACACCAAAGGCCATTTATTTTCTAGATAAATTGTTTAAATGTCATTAAAAAAGCAGCTCTGAAATAAGCTACTTTTTGTTTAACCTCTATTTACTTGAGTTTTTTGATGACCGCCTTTATTTCGCCAATCACATCATCGTTGGTATATTCAAAGTCCTTTAGAACCTCTCGCGCCGTCTTTAAGGCTAGATAATAATCTGCATTGTGCTTGATTTTACCAACCTCTATTGAGGCTTTTTTACTGAGAATTTTATTGTAAAAGGTCAAGTGATTCATCACGTCTTTGGCTGTAAAATGGAATATACCAGTATAACCTTCCT
>NZ_JBVBZF010000514.1:0-1647 GCF_057447755.1 Fusibacter sp.
AGTAAGCTAGTCTTATTCAATCACAAGTCATTAGTGCTAAATGATTTTAAATTTAACACTCATAACCAATAACTAGCAATAAACAAGTTTTTTTATTTAATCCCCGGGCATATGGTAAATCCATATGCCCATCCCTTAATTACACTTCAAATTTTATTCAACTAGGAGGATACTAACATGAAAAATAAAGCGGCCTTTATGTCAGGCACTAATAATATGGTTTTTAAAGAAATTCCAGTTCCAGAAATTGCACCTCATGAAGTTCTTGTGGAAATAGATGTAGTAGGTATTTGCGGTTCAGATGCGCATTATTATACACATGGCAACATAGGTGATTTTGTCGTTAAAGGTGATTTTATTTTAGGTCATGAGACTGCAGGTGTGGTTTCTGCAATCGGTAGCGATGTAAAAAGCCTAAAAGTAGGCGATAGAGTTGCACTTGAGCCAGGTGTTGTATGTGGTAAATGTGAACAATGCCTATCTGGTAAATACAATTTATGTGAGCATGTGGAATTCTTCGCAACACCACCTTATCATGGTGTATTTGCAAACTATGTAAAACACCCTGAGAACCTTTGCTTCAAGTTACCGGATAACGTATCTAACATGGAAGGTGCACTGGTTGAGCCTCTTGCTGTTGGTCTTCATGCTGCTGCACAAGGCGATGTAAAGCTTGGTGATACAGTTGTTGTATTTGGCGCTGGCTGTATAGGTCTAGTTACACTTTTAGCATGTAAAGCAAGAGGGGCTTCAAAGGTTATCGTCGTTGATATCATTGAAAAACGTCTTGAATTTGCTAAAAACATTGGTGCAGACCATGTGATCAATGCAAAATCTGAAGATGTATTATCTGTTATCAACAAATTAACAGATGGTAAAGGGGCACACGTCGTTATCGAAACTGCCGGTTCAGCAATTACAGTTGCTCAAACTGCAGATGTTGTGAAAACAGGTGGCGTCATTGTTTTAGTTGGTATGACTGTTAAGGCTGAAACTTCATTTGACTTTATGAAGCTCATGGGCAAAGAGGGCACTATTAAAACGATCTTTAGATATAGAAATCTCTATCCTGTAGCAATCAATGCCATTAGCAGTGGTACAATCAATGTTAAGAGCATCGTTACACACGAATTTGAATTTGATAAAATCAGCGAGGCATTCACATTTGTAACTGAAAATCCTATGGATGTGGTTAAAGCCGTTGTTAAAATAAAATAGAAGAGGTGAATTCATGTACTTTATCGGCGTCGATTTAGGAACCTCATCTGTAAAACTATTGCTTATGAAAGCAAATGGTCAAATCATCAAGGAAGTTACGAAGGATTATCCTTTAAGCTTTCCAAAGCCACTTTGGTCAGAACAAAATCCAAAGGATTGGTTTGATAAGAGTATTGATGGTTTAGTTGAGCTCATTAAGGACATCGACAAAACAGAGGTAAAAGGTATTGGCTTTAGTGGTCAAATGCATGGGCTTGTGGTTTTAGATGAAAATGATGATATCTTAAGACCTGCCATCCTATGGAACGACCAAAGAAGCACTGTGGAAACAGACTTTTTAAACCAAGAAATTGGTATAGAATCTTTAACACGTTACACTGGCAACATTGCTTTTCCTGGCTTTACAGCGCCTAAACTCTTATGGATGAA
>NZ_JBVBZF010000515.1:0-1637 GCF_057447755.1 Fusibacter sp.
AGTCTAAAAACCAATTGTCTGAAAAAGCTCGCTAATTTGCCAAGCATTACTCCCATAGTGGTACATCCCCCATTTTTATATCCTTATGATCTGCACGTTTGCCGTTTTGAGGACAATAAAACATTAGTGCATGATTTTCAGTGATATATTCTACTTTCTCCTTGTTCGTCTTGGTATTAATGATCCTTCTATATATGGTATTGTGCCTTAAGTATTCCCCAAAAACATTTTTCTTAATAAAATGACGTTCCTCATAAATATCGTATACCAAATAAGGCAATGTTAAGGATCTGAGTTCCCCACTCAACACACCATCATGATACGTTAAGCAAATCTGATATATTGAGTCAGTCTTGTTTTCAAATTTCAAGTCGTAATATTGAAAGATGCAAGTTGCACCAGTCCCAAATGGTCTTTTTCTCCCATGATCTTCAAATAAGTCAAAGTCGTGTCTATGACGCTCTGTTACTTCAAGTGGTGAATGTAGTATCAGCCAATATAAAAGATTTGTTACTTGGCTAACTGCAGGAGAGCTGCCTTTTATTTGAAGTGAAGCAAAATTCATATTCTTCTGATGATATGCTCTTGGATCCTTGATATTTTTCCAAAACGAGAAGACTTCATTTGGTCTAATCACAATACCATTCAACTCATTAACTAGAGCCTTTACGCCTCTTTCCTTTAACTGAAGATCATATTGATCCAAACACTCAAAAGCATTGAGCAATTGTGTTTTATGCTTAAAATGTACATGCGGCAAACGCTCAGTTATTTTAGACAAGGCTTCAATCTTATATGACTTAATCTTTGCATTCAAAAATAACCTCAATAAAGATAACTGAGATTTAGTCGGACTCAAATGCTTATGCCTATGACTTTTATTTATTGCATTTTCAAATACTGACAAATTCATAATGACCCACTTTTCAATAAAAAACACAAATCGTCAATTTTAATTATATCAAAATTAGCAACTTAGGACCATTAAAACTTAATTAAAATAAAAAGCACAGTGTTTACATAATTTATTTACGTATACCATGTGCTATTTTCTATTTTGAATTGATGACAAATTTGGAACGTGGTCAAAAAACACAGTCTGATTTTCATATAAAAACTTTACAGAATCAATTGGCCAATCTTTTGTCTGTCTTTGTAAAAAGCCTTCTAATAGGATGAACTCAGTCATAGGACCACCAGTAGAGCCTTGAAAATATTGTCTTGACCAGCCGCCTTTATGTTCTACCTGTCCTTCAGTGTAGGCTTCAGATAAATTGATGACTGCAGTCCTTTTACCCTGGATCATATGAATGCCTTCAACCTCAATAACGGCATCTGTAAAATAACGTTCTTCCAAATAATCTGCAACATATTTAATTTTGGCTTCATCCTCTAAATCAGTGGCGATAAAGTCATAGTGATCGATATATGGCACACCATCTTCATTCAAGAGTTGAAATACCAAGAGTTCTTCCCTTGAAAGCCCCTCACTGATAATTTCTACCTGCTGTCTTAATGCATCATTGAGCTGTGACAATGCATTTTGATAGAAGGATATTGCATCTGAATAGGCAGCTGCATTCGCTTCATTCGATTTTTTGTTTTCTTCGTTTACTTTGTTTAGTTTACTTTCAAGG
>NZ_JBVBZF010000516.1:0-1635 GCF_057447755.1 Fusibacter sp.
CCGTCCAACCCCATATGGACACCCCACAGCATTTCGTAACCTGGGTGTGGTTGATGCTTCATTTACTAACCCTCCTTAAATAATTATTGATAATGAAGTCGAAATACCAACAAAAAAGCTGTCAATATATCAAACTCTTTAAAAACATACCGAGAGTATGTTTATTACAATTTTATGGGTTTTAAAATGTAAAGTCAAGATTTATTATTTAAGAGACTTGACTTTGTGCTTATTTTTTGTTCAAATTGTCTTATGGTCAATATTCTAAATAATGAGGTATTTTAAATGGCACAAACACCAAAAAAAAAATATGCTAAAGGCTACAAGACAAAAGAATTGGTCCTAGCAGTAGCGCTGGAGCTCATTTCAACCAAGGGCTTTCAAAATGTGACAGTAGATGAAATATGTGCTGAATGTAATTTGACAAAGGGTGCTTTTTACCATCACTTCAAATCCAAAGAAT
This sequence comes from Fusibacter sp., assembly GCF_057447755.1. Classification (NCBI taxonomy): domain Bacteria; kingdom Bacillati; phylum Bacillota; class Clostridia; order Eubacteriales; family Fusibacteraceae; genus Fusibacter; species Fusibacter sp. Next base: position 464 of record NZ_JBVBZF010000516.1, read on the forward strand.
CTATACTGGACCAATTGCATTTAGACGCTGATAAGCACATTAAAGATAAAATTCCGGCACTTTTAAAAGAACCGCCATCCTTAGATCTTTTTTCAAAACTATCATACTTATATGCTCAAATGACCCGGACCAGAGGTGTAGAGATCATGAAGCAGAAATTCCGAAATAATCTGGATTCGGATTTATGTAATGTGAAGCAAGGCGATTTTTATAATCCCAATAGTCGACCACTCCTCAATACTTTTTCTCAAATTTATAATGATTTGCAAAAGAGCGGTTATGTAAGTCAAGCATATTCATTTGAACACTTTTTTCATTTCTTAATCGTGACATATGACGGTGTTGTTCTTGATTGGTGTTATAATAATGGAAGCTATGATTTGCCAGATGCAGTTTTGGAAGCCACTGAGAGATATGTTCAAAGTTATAAGACTGTCCCATCTAAAAACGAAGCGAAGTCATAAAACGCTTTGTTTTTTTATTGCTTTTTTTAAGAATTCATATAAAATAGATACCGAGAGTATGTTTTATATACGCTTCAAATACATCTTGAGATCTTTATATAAGGAGGCGACATGAAAGCTTTAAATCAAAAAAACAAGCATATAAATGACTTTAAAAAGAGTAACATGGTGGGGGATCTTGTTTGGTTAGCGCTCCTTTTGGGTTGGATTATTTTACTAGTGATTCCAAGTGCCAGAGAGATATTCATAAAAGTAACTGAGCTACATCCTTATTGGGGCGGTTTTGTGAAATTTGCCATACTGGCTTCCATGGGTGATTTAATGGGCGCACGTGTCTTAAATGGACAATGGAGGATTCCTAGTAACCTCTTCCAGAAGGCATTGGTATGGGGAATAATTGGTATGATGGTTACAGTTGTTTTTTCAGTTTATATGGGGGGCGTTGCCTTTGCTCAGTCGATTGGAAGATTGCCCTTCAAAGGGTCAGCCTTGGCACAAGCCTTTTTTGGCAGTACGATTATGAACTTAACGTTTGGTCCGATGATGTATGTCTACCACATGTATGGTGATAAGGTTATGGATGCTTTATTTGCAAAGAAAAAGCTTTCACTCCGCGACATGGTGGAAACCACAGATTGGTATACCTTGGTGAGCTTTTCATGGCTGAAAACCTGCTTATTTGTCTGGATACCCTGCCATACAATCGTA
>NZ_JBVBZF010000517.1:0-1631 GCF_057447755.1 Fusibacter sp.
TGGTTTGCCCTTTGTCGCCTGTTTTTGTGTAAATTTTCATATTATTTCAACCCATAAATTTCTTTATGGCCTCCTTTCATTTTGTTGCGTATCCTATAAATACCCTAAAGCGCCTTTATTAATACCATGAAATGTAAAAAAAATATGAATCTTAAAAACGCATAAAAAAATACGTTTGATGGTATAATAATGCTATAGGCTTAGTGATGGATAATAAGATTGAAAAGAATAAATTTAAAGGAGGCAAACATGCAAAAGTTTAGATGCACAGTATGCAGTTATGTTTATAAACCTGAAAAAGGTGATTGGATGAGGGATATACCTAAGGGAACAGCCTTTGAAGATCTGCCAGATGATTACCGCTGTCCAACATGTGGTCAACCTAAAATGGCCTTTGTTCCTGTGGAAGAATAATTATGAAGAATAAAATTATAAATAAATATGAGATGAGATCAATTTTTAAAAGACTGTATATTATTAGTTTAATTATGATTGGATTTATCGTTTTATTGAGTTCTATTTTTGTTGTTGAAAAAATAAAAGAGCAACAATATTTGGGACAATTAATCAACGATTCTGGTAAGCAGAGAATGTTAAGCCAAAGGATAATTAAGAGTTCATATGGTCTTGAACTTTCAAAATCTGAAACTCAAACATCGAGATACTATAAAGAAATTCAGCTTTCAGCAAAACTTATAAGAACTACTCAAGAAAAGCTGAATGGAAATGAATTAGTAATATCTTTTAAGGGCAACAATACACACTCATTATTAGAGTTAATGAATCCCTATTTTGAAGAAATGATGCAATATACAGATCGAGTTTTAAGTAAAAATGAAAAACTATCTCTTACAGATGCTAATATGTTAGAGTTAAGTAGTGAATATTATTTGAAATATATGGATGAACTTGTAAATCGAATGTCAATTTATTCAACAGAACAAAGTAATAGTATTTCAAGACTTATTTTCTTCTTACTAGGGATTATTTTTTTCCTATTGATAGGCATATATTATTTTGTCTTTAAACCCGTGGAACAAAGAATTGCATCAGCTATTGAAGAGACTAAAAATATGTTTGATATTGCACCTACAGCCATTATTATTATGGATCCCAAAGATTTCTCCATTCAAGAAATCAATGATGCCGGTGAAGCCCTCTTGCAAATTAATTATGAAGAAGCCTTGCGTATGAATCTACAAGATTTTATCTCTGATGAGACTAGTAAGCAAATACAGCATTTTTCAGAAAAGGAATATGAACGTATTCTAAAAGGTACTGAAGTAAACATTAAAGATTTAAAACGAAATGAAATTGTATGCTTGATGTCAATTGGCAAGTTTAATTTTGGCGGTAAGGAGCATTTACTGATTGGTCTTGCTGACATCACAAGTCAAAAGGAAACAGAAGAAGTTTTTGAAAAATTGGCGACAATTGATGAAATGACAGGGCTCTATAATCGAAGAACTGGCCTCGCCATGATTGGCAAAGAATTTGAAAAGGCAAAGCGACACATCTATGATGTCACCATTTGCTTTATTGACATGGATGGTCTAAAACATGTTAATGATACATTTGGCCATTCAGAGGGGGATTGGTATATACGTGCCATAACAACTGTGATCAAGGAA
>NZ_JBVBZF010000518.1:0-1616 GCF_057447755.1 Fusibacter sp.
AAATGAAATCAATAGAATGTGCGCCTTTGAAGTTAGATTTTAGGACTGAGGAAGAAGGCTGTAAAATAGTCGTACTCAAAGCGGCTCAAATACTAGATCGCATTATGATGGAAAATGAATCTTAGAAAGTTAGTAAAGCTATGGCATATAAAAGGCATTAGTGCTTTTTATATGCCAACTTATACATTAGGAGATAAACATGACTGAAAATATGAAAAAATATGGTGTCATTGCCATTACAATTCTTTTATCCATAATCTATATTTTTGTCGGTAATAAAATTGCAGTCAAAGGCATGACCGTTTTTGACGGCAAAAATTATGCTGCGGTTCAAAAGGCTAAAGTCATTGAAATTGTGGATCACATTAAAGAAGAACATCCCTTAACAGAAACTGAAACTTTGATTATTGAGGAAATCATTTTCAAGGCTCAAGCACTCAATGGTGAAATCAAGGGACAGGTATTGACTGCAGAACAAAATTTGAACACTTATACAGTGGTGCAACTCAAGCCTATTGAAGTGGGTGATATTGTGCTCCTCTATAATATTCCAAACGAGGATTACGGTACCGATTGGTCACTGGGTGAATACGTCCGCACGGATGCTCTGATGACTTTAGGGGTCATATTTGTGATACTTCTCATATTATTTGGTAGGCTACAGGGATTTCAAACGATTATTTCGTTAGTATTCACTGGACTTGCCATATTTTTAGTCTTTATTCCTGCAATTTTATCTGGTCTCAACATCTACTTTTGGTCAATATTGACCTGTGTCTTCATTATTTTAATGACGTTTTTAGTGGTAAGTGGCTTCAATCAAAAAAGTATTGTCGCTGGCATTGGCTGTTTTGGTGGCATTGTCGTTGCAGGCGGTTTGACAATGGTTATGGATGGCGTTTTAAAATTGACTGGAATGGTGGATGAAGACTCTGCTTACTTACTCCTTTTAAATCAAGATCGTCCTATTGATCTTAAGGCCATCATATTCGCTGCAATTATTATTGGTGCCCTTGGTGCCATTATGGATGTCTCCATGTCTATTGCATCATCCCTATATGAAGTGAGCCAGCAATCCGATAAAATATCATTTAAAAAGCTTCTAAACTCCGGCATGAACATTGGACGAGATATAATGGGGACTATGTCAAATACATTGATATTGGCATATATTGGGGGATCGTTAGGTCTTGTGCTCCTTTTAATATCCTATAATACCTCTCTCGTGGATGTCCTTAACAGAGAACTGGTAGTAGTGGAAATCCTCCAAGCGCTTGTTGGCAGTTTTGGAATATTATTTACAATTCCACTAACAGCCATTACATCTGGTTTGTTGTTTAGACATAAAGACTAAATGGTAAGAGGGGCAGATTTTTATGATGTATTTGAGTATAGATACTGAAGAATAGGGGGAAAAAGTGAAGTCTAAAATGATTAACCTTATAAAGGGCTTTTTAGTACTTGTTTCTATGCTTGTAGGAACTTTTGTACTCTTGATCATCTATTTGATGATTACAGATTATTCGCCAAAGGATCATTTAAACATCGCATTGATGGATAATCCTACAGCACAAATAAATACTGGAGATGAACTTAAAATCCTCACATGGAATATT
>NZ_JBVBZF010000519.1:0-1614 GCF_057447755.1 Fusibacter sp.
AGGGTTACGAGGGAAGCTCTGCTTACCGAGTATTGTGTCAAAACAGACCGTAATTTATTGAAGAAAGCACGTGTGCATATTCGTCACAAGTGGCGCGTGCGTCACTTGCAGCAAGCCTAGTGCTTGCCAAGGGTTACGAGGGAAGCTTCGCTTACCGAGTATTGTGTAAAAACAGACCGTAATTAATTGAAGAATGCACGTGTGCATATTCGTCACAAGTGGCGCGTGCGCCACTTGTAGCAAGCCTAGTGCTTGCCAAGGGTTACGAGGGAAGCTTCGCTTACCGAGTACCCATCAATGTTTAGTGTGTAAAATCTTATGTGTGTGAGTGAATTTATAAGTTATTTTTAGGAGGATATTATGTTAAGAAAGACCAAAATTGTTTGTACGATTGGACCATCAAGTGAAAAGAAAGAAATTTTCAAAGAACTCGTTAAGAATGGGTTGAACGTGGCGAGATTAAACTTCTCTCATGGTAGTCATGAAGAGCATTTAGCAAGAATTAATATGATTAAAGAAGTTAGAGAAGAACTTCAAATGCCAGTTGCGATTCTTTTGGATACAAAGGGTCCTGAGATTAGAACAGGCAAATTCAAGGAAGCAGTTTATACGCTTGTTGAGGGACAAGAATTCGTATTGACAACTGATGAATACCTTGGCGATCAAAACAAATGCCAAATCTCATATGTAGGATTACCTCAAGACGTTGTGGCTGGAGACAAAATCCTTATTGATGATGGTTTGATTGAACTTGAAGTATTATCTGTAAACGGAAACGATATCACTACTAAAGTATTAAATGGTGGCGATGTTAAAAATAATAAAGGTGTCAACGTTCCTGGTGTTAAAATTAATTTACCAGCGATTACACAAAAGGACATCGATGATATCAAATTTGGTATCGAAAATGATATCGACTTTATCGCAGCGTCATTTATCAGAAAAGCATCTGACGTACTTGAAATCAGAAGAGTTCTTGAAGAAAACCACTCTCATGAAATTCACATTATTTCTAAAATTGAAAATCAAGAGGGTGTTGATAACTTAGAAGAAATCTTAGAAGTTTCTGATGGCTTAATGGTTGCAAGGGGAGACCTTGGGGTTGAAATTCCTACCGAGTTAGTACCTCTAGTACAAAAGCAAATGATCGAAATGTGTAATAAAGAAGGCAAGCCGGTTATCACTGCAACTCAAATGTTAGATTCTATGATTAGAAATCCTAGACCAACAAGAGCAGAGACGACTGACGTTGCCAACGCAATCTTTGATGGTACTGATGCGGTTATGTTATCAGGTGAAACTGCTGCTGGTAAATACCCACTTGAGTCAGTTCGCACAATGGCTAAAATTGCTGCAGCTGCTGAAGGTTCACTCAACTATAGAGAGATGCTTCAAAAGAGAATTGCAATGTCAGATGAGATGGGCGTAACTTATGCAGTAAGTCATGCAACAGCATCTACTGCTTTAGATCTTGATGCTTCTGCAATTATCACAGCGACATCTTCTGGCTTCACTGCTAAAATGGTATCGCGTTTAAAACCAAAATCACCAATCATTGCTTGTACAATTACTGAAGCGGCTTGTAGAAGACTTGCAGTTGTTTGGGGTGTATTC
>NZ_JBVBZF010000520.1:0-1610 GCF_057447755.1 Fusibacter sp.
AAAAATTTCTAGATTAGAGGGTGGTATGCTCTTAGTCGTGTATTCAATTTATTTAGGATTGAACTATTTTGTTTAGAATATTGGATTTCAATCTTGTTTTTTAATTCAATTCTATATGGCAAAATTCTATATCCATTTTGAATTTTAATCTCAATAAGATATAATAAAGTGTAACCTTAGATCACCTTAATTTTGAAAGGACAGATACTTTATGGATATTAGATGGCAGCAAAGATTTGAAAACTATAAAAAAGCATTATCTCAATTAAATAATGCCATAGATTTGATGTCAATTAGAGAACTAAGTCATTTAGAAAAACAAGGTGTTATTCAAGCATTTGAGTTTACACATGATCTCGCTTGGAAAGTGATGAAAGATTTCTTGGAAGATCGAGGAAATTCTGAAATTTATGGATCAAAGGATGCTGTTAGGCAAGCATTTAAGTATGAATTAATTATAGATGGTGATATATGGATGGACATGATCAGAAGTAGAAATCTCACTAGCCACACATATGACGAAAGTACTGTTGATGATATTATCAAATTAATCCGTCATAAATATTTATCTGCATTTCTTGATTTACAAGAGAAATTTACAGGTATAAAGGAAGTGAAGTAAACAATGACAGAAATAGATGACAGTATCTGGAAATTATTTGCGTCAATGTTTTCTCAATTTGAAAACATTCAAGAAGTCATTTTATTTGGTTCGCGTGCAAAAGGCACCCATAAGAATGGCTCTGATATTGATTTGTGTCTGAAAGGATTAGAGATAGATACAGAAATTCTTATAAAACTGATGGGGCGAATTGACGCCCTTGATCTTCCATATCAAATCGATTTGGTTATTTACGACAAGATAAGCAATTTAGAATTAAAGGACCACATCAAAAGAGTGGGACAAACCATATATACAAAAAATGATAAAGTGTTGTTGTAGATCTGAAAAATTGGATTTACAACAACACTTTATTTTTTACTTTAGGGTAAATTATATATCTCTTTTGTCGCGCTTGTAACTTATGCCATTTCTTTTATGTAGGTAATACAGTTCTTGCAAATATGTGCTTCTTTGTAAGTGACTAAATTTTCTTCTTGTCTGCAGATTCTACATGTACTTGCCATTTTGTTCGATTTCATCAATACACCTCTCATTTTATGGATTTTTTGTTTTTATTTACCTTTAAATTATATTACATTTCTCTTCACGTTTCAAGATGCTTGTTAAAATAATATTTTTTATTTGCACTTATATAATGTCAATTACCTCTGACGGGCTCAATATAAAGTAAATCATAAATATTACCCGTAATATCAATATCATTAATTTCAAGCTTAATGACACGTTCATCACCATAGTTTCCTAGTATGGTTCCTTTTGGAAATACATAAAGCATGGCTTTATAAGGTGGTTTAAGCCTAACATCTTCAAGGCTCTTCGTCGAACTGGCATAAGGCAGTGCATATTCAAATTGCCAGAGATTACCGTCTTCGGCAGTTGACTTTTTCTCAAGGTGCACTGGGAAGTATACCTTCGTATCGAAGTCATCTTCGTATCGATATATATTGTTGTTTGCATCAACAAAAGTCATGGCTTCAAGCTCTGG
>NZ_JBVBZF010000521.1:0-1596 GCF_057447755.1 Fusibacter sp.
ATTGTATATTTTGAAAATGAAAAGAGGAATATCAATGAAAAATAGCATATCAAATAACTGTGTTTCTTATAATAGATTCAGAGAAATTTCTCATTTACTTGGCGTTTCCATGAGGGCAATGTCGAGAGATTTAGGTAAAGCCAACAATTATATGGCTACGATTTCTAACTCAAAAAACAAATCAATCACCGTCAGCGTTGTTAATGATATTATGAATTATCTTGTGGATTTTTCTGATGCTGCATCTGATGGAAAGCAAATAATATTTTTAGAAATGGGTGATATTTATTATGAAAAAGACCTTAGATAAGTTGTTGAATAAGGAATATTTTGATTCAATTAAGTCCATTTATTTTGTATATTTAGTTACTGATCAAGTTAAATTTAAGTATTCATCACAGCTTTTAAATAATAATTATGGCGTGTGCGAGATTGATATAAATACAATTATTGATAAGGGTTTTTTACTCGATAAGAAGAATTTTTTTGAGGTTGAAGATAAACTTTTTTATTCCTTTTGCTTTACAAAATCTGAATACGAAAGTTCTTTAAATGACTTTCACAGATTAATTAATATCAAACATAAGATTCCTTTTCGCATATCTAATATTTTAAAAATCATAAATAACACCAGTGAAAAGACTTCGTTATACTTCAACATTTTTAGCTTTGGTTTCACTCATTTTAAATTTAAGTTTTCTCATATTCTTACTGCTGATCGGATTATAAAATATATGGTAAACCCTTATTATAAAAATCCTATTAAACTGGCTAGGATCAATTTTTACTTTGCTAGAGTCATGATTTTAGTGGCAATTTTCTATTTTAGCATTTTAATAGCTTCAATGTCTTGATTTTACTTGATTTCAGATAGATAGTATTATATTATATATATATTACAACGTGTAACATATATATAATATAATACTATCTGCTTTAAGGAGAGTGATTTCAATGGCTGTACCATATAATTTGATAATTGATAATTTAGATAAGACTAAAAAGAAATTATTACTAATTCTTAGTGATAATGACAAACTCATGTATTCGAGTTTAAGAAAGGCACTAAATGCTTCACAGAGGGATTTAGACATTGCAATCTCTGGTATTGTGACCTCTGGACTTGCCAAAAGAGTTAAAGATCTTGAAGATCATAGGGCAACTTATTATTGCTTAACAGAACATGGAAAAGAACTTATCAAACTGCTTTAAAACATTGCAATGACTATAATGCACGCATTTAAGAAATCAGCTCATGCCATAGCTGCTTACCTAAATACGCTTTGTCGCTCTTATATATATTTACTTGTATATGCACTTATGATATAATTTGCATATACATAAATATGTGCGAGTGAGCGACAAATAGTACATGCACACATTTATGCGTGTGCAATGGGGTGTTGCCCCCAAACGACAAATCGCTTTCCCGTAGCGATACCAACGGACTGCATAACAAAAAGCACACGTACCTCGTGTGCTTTTTTATGCGTAGGGGTGAGATTCCCGATTACAACTTGCACCAAACTGTGCAGAACACTTTTCACTTCCGTTCAAAGTATTCTTTCACTTTGGGCAGTTGTGCGGTATCAAAAA
>NZ_JBVBZF010000522.1:0-1591 GCF_057447755.1 Fusibacter sp.
TCAGGCGCTTGTGCTGGTTGTGGTGAAACACCATATATGAAAGCTGTAACACAATTATACGGTGACAGAATGATGATCGCAAATGCTACAGGTTGTTCTTCAATCTGGGGTGGTTCTGCACCATCTACACCATACACTAAAAATGCTGAAGGCAAAGGTCCAGCTTGGGCAAACTCTTTATTTGAAGACAATGCTGAGTACGGATACGGTATGGCAATCGCTGTAAGATCTATCAGAAATACTATGAAAGAAAACTTTGAAGCATTAGTTGAGTTACCAATCGACGAAGCTGTTAAAGCGCCTTTCAAAGCTTGGTTAGCTGGTATGGAAGATGTAGACGCTTCTAAAGCAGCAGCTGCTGGTATCTTAGAAGTACTTGCAAACAACAACGTAACAGATGCAACTGCAAAAGCTGCATTAAAATATGCTGCTGATCATTCTGACTACCTCATCAAACGTTCTGTATGGATCGTTGGTGGAGACGGTTGGGCTTATGACATCGGTTACGGTGGTCTTGACCATGTACTTGCAAGCGGCGAAAATGTAAACGTATTAGTATTTGATACTGAAGTTTACTCAAACACAGGTGGACAAGCATCAAAATCAACACCAGTTGCTGCAGTTGCTAAATTTGCTGCATCAGGTATGAAAGTTAAGAAGAAAGACCTTGGTATGATTGCAACAACTTACGGTTACGTTTATGTTGCTCAAGTATCTATGGGTGCTAACCAAGCTCACTTCTTAAAAGTACTTCAAGAAGCTGAGAGCTATGATGGTCCATCATTAATTATCTGCTACGCACCTTGTATTGCACATGGTATCAAAACAGGTATGGGTACAACTCAAAGAAGAATGAAAGAAGCTGTAGATGCAGGTTACTGGCATTTATGGAGATTTGATCCAAGAGTTAAAGAGGAAGGTAAAAATCCATTCTTCTTAGATTCAAAAGATCCTACAACAAGCTTCCAAGATTTCATCTTAGGTGAGACAAGATATACAACTCTTAAAAACCAATTCCCTGAAGTTGCTACTGAACTCTTTGAAATTGCTGAAAAGCAATCAAAAGATCGTTTAGCTGGCTACAAGAGAATGGCTAAAATGGAGTATTAATTAAAGCATTTCAATAATCAACACATGATTTAATATCAAAGGCGATCTCGGTTAGAGATCGCCTTTTTGGTGTGCAAAAATACATATTTTGTGAGCCTTATTAAAAGACCTTGAGAGAGATAGGTCTTAAGATAGGTCAATATCATTGAAGCGATGACACTTGACAAGCTGGTGAATTTAAATAAAGTTATGATATAATGAACTTATGATCTGGAGGTAAGGGCGATGAAAAATTTTGTTAAAATGAAAACGAGACTAAACTGTGACCTCTTTGAAACCTATCGAAGCTTGACTCGAAAGGATAAGATGGAAAAATGGGGTGCTATTTATCAAGAAGACATTTTTGAAATAAGATTTACATGTGGTATTTTAAGAGCACAGATCGCTCAAGCTGGCGATTTAAACGATATTGTAATACCAGTGGTCTGGGAAGGTTTGCTCAATGGTTTAAAGGTAAATGCAGATGGACAAGAAGAGATAA
>NZ_JBVBZF010000523.1:0-1580 GCF_057447755.1 Fusibacter sp.
CAATATAACATATTGTACATTCATAATAAAATTAAAAGAATGAAACTTACTTTCATTTTCTTCTTCACTCCATGCAAATGTCTACACCAATCACCTGCACATAAAAGTATCTGAACAGTGTCAGGAGCTAGTGAAGCTCGATAAGAATCGATCACTCTTGTCCCAGCACTGAAAGTAGACTCAGATGCTATGGTAGTTATAGGAATAGCCAATATATCTGCTGCCAAAGGAGACAACACTGGGTATGAGGTCTGATTCTTCATTCACCAATCTAAACAATCAAATGCCTCGGGATTAGATGATGGTTGCTCGCGAGATTTTTCAAGATATTCCATCAACTCAGACCTCTGGGTCTCACTAGTGCTATCTCCAGGAAACTCCCACTCCTTCAGTTTATCCCATACATTTGGCGTTGAGCTCACACTAATATTTTCATTACTATGGCCATGAGATAAAGAAGAACTTGATGTTGGAGTCTCGCCACTTGTAGGCGTAGACAATTTCACATATTCTTCATAAAGGTCAAAGATGACCTTTCGTACTCCTGCTAACCTGTGCCTCAAATTCAGAATACATATTAGAAAATGCAAACTGTACCATTTTCATTTTCTGTCTTGGGTCCAAGATGGCTGCAATGCACATCAACAAGTTGCACTCCTTCCAATACTTATCAAATTTAAGCTTCATTTTAGCCACCATTCTTCTAATGAACTCATGCTCACTATCAGCTTGAGCATCCAAAATCAATCTCACATTAAGAACCTCTGGGAGGAATAAATTGCTAGTCGGATAATCACTACCTGAAATAACATGTGTGGTATTCCAAAATGTAGCTAAAATAACACAAACCTTTTCAACTTTATCCCAATCTTCTTCAGTTGGGCATATGTTATAATTAGAATCTCGCTCTGCATACTGCGCAAAAACTTCTCGAAACTTTAAGGCACAACTCAGCATCTCGTAAGTCGAATTCCACCTAGTTCGACAATCATGAATCAACTTTTTCCCTGGAACACCACATCGTTGAGCAATTTCAGCAAACACTAAGAACCTCCCATCAGTGCGACAAATGTAGTCCACACTATCCCTAATATTTTCACAAATATCTGTAATCTCAGTTAGCCCATCTTGAACCATGAGGTTTAGTACATAGGTATAGCCACGAACATGAAACAACGTGCCCTCAACCAGTAGCTTTTTTGCTCTCCCAAAATCAATTTTCAAACGATTCACAACAACATCATTGTTCGAAGCATTATTAACAAAAATAGAGTAAATTGTTTGTTCAATACCCCATTCCTTTGCACACTTGAATATGGCAGAAGCTATGTCAACTCCGCACCTAGGTGGTAACATCTGAACAAAGTTGAGAACCCTTTTTTAAAGTTTCCACTCTGCATCAATCCAATGTCCATTAACAACCATATATTCAATTTTTTGGTTCTTCGACTTCCACATGTCAGTTGTGAGACTCACCTTGTTGACTTTATTTATTAACATCTTTAATTTCTTCCTTTCTACATCATAAACACGCTCACAATCAGCTTTTGCTGTAAATCGAGAAATTGGTTTATACTCAG
>NZ_JBVBZF010000524.1:0-1579 GCF_057447755.1 Fusibacter sp.
ACAGTGTTGGAATAGCCAGCCAGTGGAAAGAGTTCAAAGCCCATGTCTAGGAGCTCGCGTCTCACATAGTCAGCTTTTTCTTTGTGTCTCTCTATGCTGTCCGGTCCATCAAACCATCTTTTTAGGGCTGCATTTAAGGCATAAATCGCGCTGACAGGTTGCGTATAGGGAAACCACTTCTTAGTCTCATAGCCTTCCCAAATCAGCAAGTTTGCATAGTAGCCTCTAATGGGTGTCTTTCTTGACTTCATGGCTGCTTTGGCATCATCACTCATGCTTAAGAATGTAAGTCCTGGAGGCGCTGACAAGCACTTTTGTGACCCCCCAAGGATAATATCAATCGACCACAAGTCCGTTTCTATGTCCATACCACCAATAGATGAAACCGCATCTACCACACTCAAAATGCCATATTGCTTTAAAAGTGGGCAAATCTGTTGAATTGGATTGATGAGCCCTGAAGGTGTTTCACAGTGTACCACAGTTGCGAGTTTAAAGTTATGGTCTTCTTCCAAAAAGGCTTGCAGTTTGTGAATGTCTATGGGACTTGTAAAATCCTGTCTATAAAAAACACAGGTAGCACCGTACATCTTGGCAAAATCGCCAAAGCCCTCTCCAAATATGCCGTTGCTGATAATAAGGACCCTGTCACCTTCTTCAATAAGAGAGGCACATGCTGCCTCAAGTCCCAGTATACCTTCCCCATCTAATATGAGGGTTTCATTTTTTGTCTTGAGAAGCTTTGCCATAAGCTGGGTGGTTTCTTTATAGAGTTCTAAAAATCTTGGATCAATATCAGGTTGGAGTATGGGTTGTGACATAGCCATTCTAACGCTTTCATGTATCATGGTTGGTCCTGGTGTCATCATTAAGAGGTCTTTTGATTTCATATTTGATACATCCTTTCCAAAGAAATTCCGCTTGTCTGTCTATACTCTAACCAACAGATTGGCTAGTTGACAACTTTCTGAGGTAGCCCGAAAAGCCACTCTTTTGAAAGGCTAATATGGCAGGTAAAGCAATGGCAACACCAGCTACTGCTTGAGTGATATCACCTGGAATCGATGCAATCGCCGCAGGAAGGTCTCTATATAGTAAAAAGTTATAGCCAAAATAACCGAAAATCATCCAAACACTTGGCAAGGTCAAAGCAAGGACCAATCTCATCATGGACTTCTTTTCACTTGTGCCACCATTGGCAATTGCGCCGACAGCGTATCCCATAATACCACGGATGATGAATGTGCCAGGTGCCCAGATCACCCATGGTGATAGAACATCAAACAAAGCCATACCGCATGCGCCTGAAATTGCGCCATATTTTTTTCCAAAGACCACGGCTATGGTGAAGAGAGCCACATTCCCTAAATGAATCAGACCACCTGTGGCAATCCCAGGTAATGTGATTTGAATTGCGTAAGTACATACAAAAACAATCGCTGTAAAAAGACCAGCCAAAATAATATCTTTTGTTTTAATCGTTGAATTTTTCATATTTTCTCCCCTAGATGAATTTTTCATTCTCATTATAGAGGCGTTTTGTCCTTTTTGTAAGTGTCAGATTATCGGTTTTTAATAG
>NZ_JBVBZF010000525.1:0-1569 GCF_057447755.1 Fusibacter sp.
GCTAACTTAAAAGCTAGAAATGAAAAAATTATGATGGCAACTGAAATTTTGAATTTGGGCAATACCGTTAGAGTCAGAAATCAAAAGGGCATTGCCACAAAGAGCGCTTCTGAAATCAAAGCAGCCACTTCAATTTTCGATCAAATTAATGCTCTAATTGAGACATCTGAAAAAGTAACAACACAAGAGTACAATTTGGAACAACTTAAGGCGGTATTAAGTGCAAGTGAAACCTATCGATCAAATATGAACAAAATGGCAGTCTTGTTTGATGAAATGGTCGTCACAGGTAATCAACGTATTGAAAAGGGTAATATTCTAACCGATTTAGCCATGACCATCGCCCAAGATGGCATGAAAGATACCAGTAACAGCGCATCAGAAACAATTTCTGCTGTGAACGCAACAACACAAGTTTTAATTTATGGTTTTATATTTGCACTTATCATTGGTGTATTCTTCAATGTCTACATTGTAAGGAGTTTGGTGAGGGGCATAAACAAGGTTACAATGGCGGCTCAGACACTAGCAACTGGAGACGTGGAAGTAGAACTTGTTTCTGATAGCAAGGATGAGGTCGGTGTCATGACATCCGCTTTTATAGAGATGGTAACCAATATTAGGGAACAGGCTAAGATTGCAAAATTGATTGCAGATGGTGATCGCAATATCACAGTAAATATCAAATCTGATAAAGATGTACTCAACCAAAACTTACGCAGTGCTGTAGAAAGCTTGAACTTATTACTTGGTGAAACTGATCAATTAACACAGGCTGTCTTAAAAGGGGACCTAAAGCAACGCGGTAGAGAAGGGGTATTGTCTGGCGTTTGGAACGATCTTATTGTTGGCATAAATCAATTGATTGATGCTTTTGTCGCACCAATTAACGTTACCAATGCATATATTACAAATTTGGGTGATGGTATTATTCCTGAGAAAATTTCCGATACCTACTATGGTGATTTCAACAATATTAAGATCAGCATCAACAAATGTATTGATGGCATCAGTGAACTCGTGGCTGATACGAATACCTTAATAGATGCCGCTAAGAATGGTGATTTAAAATATAGAGCAGATGAAAGCAAGCATCTCGGTGACTATAAGAAAATTGTTGTTGGTGTAAACGAAACCCTTGACGCAGTAATTGAACCTGTTGTTGAAGCAGCAAGTGTTTTATCTGAAATGGCTGAAGGCAATTTGAATGTGAAGGTTAAGGGTAACTATAAAGGTGACCACGCTGCAATTAAAAATGCACTTAATGATACAATTGATGCACTTGTGAGCTATATCAACGAAATTTCATATGTCTTATCAAAAATGAGCAGTGGAGACTTCACTGCAAATGTAAGAATAGATTTTAAAGGAGACTTTATCGCGATTAGAAAAGCACTTGAAGAAATATTGGAATCCTTTAACGCTGTACTTGGTGAAATTGGTATATCAGCTGATCAAGTTAGTACCGGGGCAAATCAAGTCAGCTCATCCTCTCAAAGTCTATCACAAGGCTCGACAGAGCAGGCAAGTGCAATAGAAGAAATCACAACTGCGATAACCCAAGTTGCA
>NZ_JBVBZF010000526.1:0-1559 GCF_057447755.1 Fusibacter sp.
GGGATGATCACAGGCTTATCAGTAGGTGTATTTGGCGGTGGTAGTATTATCTTCCAAAAAGTCATCTCAAATTTCCTCTTAACAACAGATACTTCAGGTGCATTTTTAAAGCTTGGTATCATCTCAATGGCACTTATTTTAACCGGTGCACTCTTTACAAACAATCCTGAGGGATTTGTGAAAAAAGCTGCTGAAAAAGGAGATGGTGATTACACCACTTCTGAGATGATCAAGACCACTAAATTTAAAATTACTTGGGTTATGTATTGGTTGGCAGTTATTCCAGGTCTTCTTGTACTAGGTGCCGCAAAAAATATTGGTATTGAAGTGGCTGGGCTTGACGTTTCTGTTGCTGCTGGTGTTATCTCAATTCTTGCAATTTCAAACGCTGGAAGTAGACTTGTATCAGGCACTTTATCTGATAAGTTTGGCACATTAAACATGCTTAAAGTGATATTTGTCATTACAATTGCTGCCTTATTGTCTTTGAGTTTCTTATCTGGCATCAAGGTTATGTTCTATCTAGGGGTCATAGGTGTTGCTGTTGGTTACGGTGGTTTCTTGGCATTATTTCCAACATTCACAAACCAAGAGTTTGGTTCGTTTAGATATGGTTCAAACTATGGCGTGGTATACCAAGCATATGGTTTAGCAGCATTGTCAGGAATATTCATTAAATCAATGGTTGGTAGTTACATCACAACATTTATTTTCTCTGCAGTTGCTGCAACAATAGGATTGGGTTTATCATTTTTAATTAAAGAGCGTGGTAAAGAAAAAAAAGTTCAGGTAAAACTTGAAGAAGGCATCGCAAAAGCTTAAAACGTCCTTAAAGTATAAAGTTAAAGCATCACCAGCAAGTTTCAGTAATTGAAAATTAGCTGGTGATGCTTTTTATGTTACTTAATTTCTGTAATTAAGAGCTTAATTTAAAGCCCCGCTTTAAGTCATCTTATTTTAGAGTTCGTTTTGATTTCATTGCCACTGTAATGATAATGATGATTATAACCACCAACATGAAACCTAAGAAAATTAGGAAGTTCCTTGAGTTTTCATATGAAACACGTTTGGGCTGTGAAGAAAGGTTTTGATTTATTAAAGTTGGTTTATTTACATCTTCGGTTATATCAGTATTAAATACTTGATAGTAGCCATTTTGATCTACAAATATTGAATTACCTGATAATTTAGGTACAAATTCAAAATTAGTTAAAAATGGTGCAATCCACTTTGAACCATTTTCACCTTGATAACTAATCACAAGGTCTAAAAAAGGAGAATTCTCTTGGCTCAAAAGTTGTATCGAGGATAAATTCTTATTAAATGGATCTAGTAACCTTCGGGATTCATTGCTTTCAAATTGATTTGAATCAAACAAATAAGGGATATTTAGTCTATTATTTAAATTTTTAAATAAACTACGATCTGAATTTACAATGAAAATATTATTCTTATCTTTTATGCCATTATCCAAAGTAATAGAAAAATCTGGGACATTATTAACTTCATGTGATAAATACCCAACCACTCCCAAAAGCAAATTAACCTCTTCCATATCA
>NZ_JBVBZF010000527.1:0-1557 GCF_057447755.1 Fusibacter sp.
GCTGTGGTGATTGGATTGGTTTTAGCGCTTATTATAGGAACCTTCATATTGTTACATTTTTGGTAGAAATAAAATCAAAAAAATGGGTATGAATTAAAAAGATTATAAAGATTATAAAGTAAATGGGGGCTTATCATTATCTTTTGTTCTGTGAACATGGATAGGGGTAAGCTCTTTTTAAAAGAACTAAAATGTATTTGACGTGAAATCTCAAAAACTATATAATTGAAATACGAACAAATGTTTGGAGGATGATATGAATCGCTTTAAAATTGTATCAGATTATAAACCCACAGGCGATCAACCAGAAGCAATAGAAAGTCTGGTTTCTGCCATTGATCATAAGCGAAAATACAATACTTTGCTCGGCGTTACAGGCTCAGGTAAGACTTTTACAGTGGCCAATGTCATAGAGCGTGTCCAAAAGCCGACGCTTGTAATTGCTCATAATAAAACCTTGGCAGCACAGCTTGCCTCTGAGTTTAAAGAGTTCTTTCCAGATAATGCAGTCGAATACTTTGTCAGTTACTATGACTATTATCAGCCGGAAGCTTATGTTGCACACTCCGATACTTATATTGAAAAAGATGCATCCATAAATGAAGAAATTGATAAGCTTAGACACTCTGCAACATCTGCACTTTTTGAGCGAAGGGATGTTATTATTGTTGCATCGGTCTCCTGTATTTATGGTCTGGGTGACCCGATTGATTACGCTTCAATGACGCTTTCCATAAGACCTGGCATGGAGAAGTCTAGAAATGATATTTTAAGAAGACTTGTGGATATTCAATACACACGCAATGACATTAATTTCACCCGTAACACCTTTAGGGTAAGGGGTGATGTGATCGAAGTTATGCCTTCATATGAGTTTGAGAGGGCATATCGCATAGAGCTTTTTGGTGATGAAATAGATCGAATTGCTGAGGTAAATGCACTTACAGGTGAAATCCTGGGTTATCGAAACCATTTGACCGTTTACCCTGCCTCACATTATGTAACGCCAAAGGAAAAGCTTGAAGAAGCTATTGTCAATATTGAAAGAGAATTAGAGGATACAATTAAGTATTTTAAGGATAACAACAAGCTTATAGAGGCACAGAGAATTGAACAGCGCACCAAGTATGATATCGAAATGCTGCGTGAAGTTGGGTTCTGTCAAGGTATAGAGAACTATGCCAGAGTTTTATCAGGAAGGCCACCAGGTAGCCGCCCTTTCACACTGTTGGACTACTTCCCAGATGACTATTTGATCGTAATTGATGAGTCTCATGTGACGATTCCACAAATACGCGCCATGTATGGTGGTGACCAGACGAGAAAGCAATCCCTTGTGGACTATGGCTTTAGGTTGCCGTCTGCAAGAGATAACAGACCCCTAAATTTTGAGGAGTTTGAAGAACTTGTCAATCAAGCGCTTTTTGTGAGTGCAACACCTGGTCCATATGAGTACGAGCACAGTGACAAGGCAATCGAGCAGATTATAAGACCGACTGGTCTTATTGACCCCGAGGTGGAAGTAAGACCGATTAAAGGTCAAATTGATGACCTCTA
>NZ_JBVBZF010000528.1:0-1554 GCF_057447755.1 Fusibacter sp.
TGTAATGTACACAGCAGTGCCTATTATTTTTCAAAACGAAATCATAGGTGTTATTTTTATGTCTGTAAACGCCAATTTCATCTTTGAAAATGTTCAGAATATCTTAGACAAGTTGATCATAATATTTCTGATTGCCTTGTTTGTTTCATTCTTTATCAGTATATTTTTCGCTGAAATTATTTCGATGCCAATTGAATCCTTAACGGAGTCCGTTAAAAAGATTACTATGGGTAATTATCATACCAAGGTTGAGGTCAAGGGTAATGATGAAATCAGTGAGTTGGGTAACGCATTTAACTCCATGACTGCAAAACTATTTCAAGTAGATGATCGTCGAAAGAAGTTTGTCTCTAATGTATCTCATGAACTTCGAACACCTATGACATCCTTGAAGATTGTTTCAGATACCTTGTTGGCACAGGACCACTGGGATGAAGGCGTTTATAGGGAGTTCATGCAAGATATCAACAGTGAGGTTGATCGCCTCAATAATATTATTGACAGTTTACTCTACTTGGTAAGAATCGAAAAGGATGAGATTGAGCTAGACTATAGTGTTACTTATGTCAATTATCTCATTGAGAAAGTCATTAAGACCATAAGACCAATTGCTCATAAAAAGCATATTGAAACGACTTTTATTTCTAACAGTAAGATACAAATCAACTTAGATCAAGAAAAGATGCAGCAGTGCTTGCTTAATATAATAGGTAATGCCGTTAAGTATACACCTGAAAATGGCATGGTCAATGTTTCCTTAACAGACCGAAGGGACACCATAGCAATATCTATCTCAGACAATGGCTACGGTATCCCTGAAAAGGATATTCCTTTTATATTTGATCGATTTTACAGGGTTGATGAAGCTAGGGCAAGAAAGACTGGCGGGACTGGTCTGGGTTTATCCATAGCACAACAGATTGTACAGCTACATCAAGGTAGTATAGAAGTTTCAAGTAACATGAATCAAGGTACAACCGTTACGATTGTACTACCAAAGAATTAGGAGGCTTTAATGAAACTACCAATTAGAAGCTTTGTGATCCTTATTTTGATTGTGGCCAGTTTGATTTTTGGATTAAACATCAACACAACATATCCTGTTGTGACGGATTCAAAGTATATTTCACCAGATAAAGAGGCAATTGCCTTTAACACTAAAATATACTTTGTTTATGATCATGCACTTCGAAGTGAAAATCGCAAAGTTTCCATATATAACAATGATTTTGAGAATGCAATTATTAAAGCCATCAAAGATGGTCCTAAAAATGTAAAGTATCGTAGTATTTTTAACTATGATGTCGATGTTTTATCTGTGGAATATGCAAACAATACCTGTTATGTCAATCTTTCAAAAGATATTATACAATCGGATTTATGGGAAAGTGATGAGCTTGACCTCTATGTCTGGTCAATTGTAAACAGTTTAACTGAAATTAAACGTGTTTTTAACGTTCAACTGCTGGTTGATGGCGAAAGAATTGATCGTAAAGTCTTAGGCTATTCATTTCAAAATCCGTTACCTAAGATGGAAAGCTTGAATTATCTAAA
>NZ_JBVBZF010000529.1:0-1539 GCF_057447755.1 Fusibacter sp.
ACGTTTGCCTCTAATCACTAGGTTGTCGCCGTTTTCATCTAAGATTTGTAGCCTGTCAAAAGCCTTTTCTATGTTCATTGTGAGCGTTTCTTCATCATCACCGATCACGATCATATAGCCGGCTCTTTGTGAGGCATTTTCTATTGTGGATATCGTGTCACCTTCCTTGAAATTATACCCAAGCTGGTGGATAAAGTCATATTTTAAAAGGTCATCAATAGGTGACATGGCTTTAATTTTACCCGGCCTACAGAAAAAAAGCTGGGTACTAAAAAAGGGTTTTCTCACTTGATAGGCATGATTGGCTATTGAACTTTTATCAAAGAGCGCATCATGGCAGCCTTCAATAGCAAGGTCGAGAACGTCTACACCTGTGACCAGTGGAATGGTCACGTCTTCATAGGCACCACCAAGCCTACAGGCAATTTCATTGACCATGACCCCTTGGTCGCCTACGAGATACTGAAAATAAATGGGGCCTTGGTGGATTTCAAAAGCCTTACAAATGTTTTCCGTAATCTCAATGATGGTCTTTTCATACCGCTTCAAATGAATCGATGGGTACTCATGTGCGATACATACACCAATATGTGCCTCTGGTTCAAAAGTGACGCGGTCTGTAATGGTGAGGACTTTAACATCATCCGCCACAACCCAACCACTGACGGTGAGCTCTCTATTTTTATAGTAGGATTCCACCAGTATTTCATTTTGCCTTGAGTACTTTAAGACCTGGTCAAATTTTGCTCTAATGGCATCAATGGAATCCACCATAAAGATACCACGTTGTCCTTGAGAGTCCACAGGCTTCACAACGTATGGTGGTTTTATGTGACTTAATTCACCCTCATCAAACTGGGCATTTACAATGGCAAAAGGCACGGTCGGGATATTAAAGGCCTTAAACCTTTCTTTCATGTGTTTCTTGTCTGTTACCCAGAGTGCGGTTTCAGAGCTGATGAAGCAAGGCAGATTAAGGTTTTCACAGACCTTTGAAACCACCAAGACCGGTTGGTCTGTCCCAACAGTCAATATGCCTTCAACCTCCAGTTCTTTTGCACAATTATATATTTCATCTACTTTAAAGGCATCTGCCAGTACGGCAACATCCGCCAGTAATTTTCCCTTTGAATTCTCGAGATAGTCTGCAACGACAACCTCATAACCCTTATCCTTCATTTTAAGGATGCCATTAATCTGGCAACTACCTGCGCCAACCATTAACAATCGTTTCATTTGAATCCCTTCCTAATTGCAATTTGTCCTTTATATGAGGCAAGCCATAATAAAAATGTAACTTGATGCCTAATTTTACGAGCTTCATAAAGGTATATCCGGACTGGCCTTCAAGCCTTAAATGCCTTGTGATTTCAACATTTCCAACTTTTTCGGCATACCCCAGTAGCTCAGCACTCAAATAAATAAAGTCTAGCTCTTGATTCAAAATTCTAGTGTAGAGGGATTTTTCAATAACCCTGTAGCTACTGACCCTTAAGCCTTTTAAATTTTTAAACCGCCATTTAAAAAATCGACCAATGA
>NZ_JBVBZF010000530.1:0-1528 GCF_057447755.1 Fusibacter sp.
AAATCGACCATAACCTCTAACAGAAATCAAATCATCCACTGCAACTTCATAAGAGGCAGAAACAACAGGTCTATAATTTACTTTGACCTTCTCCGTAACCACCAGCTTTTGTGCTTCACTTCGGGATATATTGTGAAAGGCCGCAATAACGGCATCCAGTCTAAGCGATTTAACCGTGTCGTTTTTAACCTTGACAGGCCTTTCGACCATCTGTATTTCCTGGGCTTCTTTTATCCTTCCCTTCACAGTGGCTCTGCCAACCTTTTCAAGACTCATGAGAATATAATCTGCAAGGTCTGCCTCGATGAAGACGATGAAGTGGTCTTCAAAGATTAAGATATCCCCAGTACGGTCTCTGTTGATGCCAAGGCCCATTAAAGCGCCTAGAACATCCTTGTGTTCTACTGAGTAGTATTTAGACGGAAAAGTAAATTCAAGCGCCAGGAGACTCATTTGCGTCTTCTCAGGCATCATGAAGTCAGGTGTGATCATAAACTTTACACGTTCAGCATCTTCATAACCACCCCATTTCAAATAATGCAGATCCTGCATACTCTTTAAAATGGTTTCTAGACCATAGGCGATATCCGGCGCGCAAAATAAGGTCTCCTGACCTTCATAATATTTGGATGCCGCTTCAATTTTTTCGAGTCCTTTTAAAAAGACACCATCCTTATCAAGGAGGTGTCCGAAATGTTTAAGCCATTTTTCCCTATTCATAAGTCTACAATCCAACGACCAAATAAGAAATAAATTGAATGAGTAAAAGTGCCACTAATGGACTGAAATCAATCATGTTGCCCCCGATATTCAATCTGATGAGCAGTTGTCTCACAGGGTTCAATATTGGCTCTGTCAAATTGATTAAAACTCTCATAAAGGGATTGTTTGCATCCCTAATAAACCAAGAGAGCATTGCTCTTGCAAAAATCATATACATAATTACTTGTAAAAAGTAGAAAATTGTCACTCTTAATTGAATCATAATCACTGTCTCCTTATTCTTTAAGCCATGAGCTTATAGTGCTCTCCGTCTTATTGATGGTAGTGTCACCTGTGATGTCTACATTTTGTGGTGCTAAAACAAATATCCCTTTAGAGACTTGTTGAATATGTCCATCTAGGGCATATAATGCACCTGAGCAAAAATCAAATATTTTTCTTGCCAAATCCTTATCGAGTTCAGAGATATTCATAACCACTGGGCGTCTGCTTTTTAATGTATCAACGATTCCTGTTGATTCCTCAAAGCTCTTTGGATGAAATAAGACAACATTCATTTGAGCATTTGAATGGATGTTGAGAATTTTGTTGCTTGTTTTAATCGTGTTCATTGATTTTTGAGTGGTTTCAGCTATGGCGTTTAAAGTGTCTTCACCTTCTAAATCGTCACGCTTCATTTCACTGTAAAAATCCTCTGTTAAATAATCATCTTCTTCTTGAGAATCAACGCCCCAAAAGAATTTAATCTTATCAATAAATTTATCGCCCATCTGTTCCTCCAAAATGAATTTTATTTTGTTTGATA
>NZ_JBVBZF010000531.1:0-1516 GCF_057447755.1 Fusibacter sp.
ATTTATATTTGAACTTTAATTCATACACGCAGACCATTTTATAACTCGATATTAATCTATATACACATCAATTCCAAGAACGCCAATAAAACCATTATCATCATATACGGTAATGCCAATCGTTTGGATTTGTCTGCCTGTCGTTGCATCTACATATGGATCGGAATAATATATTTCTTCCTCAACAGTACTTTGGTATACTGGCCTTTCTCTAAAGTCATATCCCTCAGGTAACGCTTCATTGGGATACATATAGAAGTCACCTTCAGCACTTCCGTAATAAGCATAAACAATTTCAAGATCTTCATTTAGGGTTATTTCAGTTAAGGCATCCATGATTTCTTCATCACTTGCAGACATACCCACCCAATCAGCACCATATATGGCGAGGTCGAACATCAAATCCATTGTGTCTGTATAATAGATGTCTTCACCATAGTCTTCACCATAGTCTTCACCATAGTCTTCTCCATAATCTTCATCAGAATAATCCGTATCACTATAAAGTGAATTATCTTCCCATGCGTCTGAATAAAGGTCTTCAACTGGTCTGTCCACGCTCATATTAATGGTCATGGCCACTAAAACTGTCAAAATTAATTTTCCTATCATTTTAATCTCCTTATGTAAATTTAAATTTATTTAGATTGCATCTTACCCTATTTTTAGGATTAAAAATAGTTGTGCAATACCTAACGCTATTGGAAGCACAGAAAACATCATAAGCCACTTGTTTTTTGATTTAAAGCCACTGCTTAAACCTATAAAGCCTAAAACAACCACCGCAATAATACTCACTATTGACATCTCTTTTCTCCTAACCTCAAATAAAATATTTCATAAATACCGCAATATCTCCATTCTTCCCATCACGACTTGGATAATGGGAAAAATCGACGCCCTCAATCACAAAACCACACCTCTGATAAAAACGAATTGCAGGATAATTTGTATTTTGAGTTTCTAATCCAACGAGTCTAAATGCCTTTTGGAAGGCTAATGTAATAACGTGTTCAACTAGAATCCTTCCAATACCGATCCCCTGATGCATACTCGCAACTCTAATATTTTCAATCCACAAGGAATTATTCCATGATATTTCATTACAAATGATAAAGCCAACCAATTTATTATTTAGATAAGCGCCAAAGGAATATCCCAGTTCTATTACTTGTTTAAAATAAAGAAATGAATTTTCTGTTGATTGCCATTCTTTTATAAATGGCTCTGAAAGAGATTCAACCATCATATCGATTGACATGTGATTTTTATCCACCTTGCGTCTGATCGATAAAATCTCAGAGGTTTCAAATCCATTAAACCCCATTTCCGTCATATCACTCATATCTAATTGATTGAGTTTAATAATTTCCAGCATATCCACTCCTAAAATCAGTGTGATGTTTAACCATTATACCATTTTTATCGGACAAAACAAATCATCCAATCACCTTATTTCGGCCAGTGGTTTTTGCTAAATATAGTTTTCTATCAGACTCCTTCAAAACAGCGTCAA
>NZ_JBVBZF010000532.1:0-1504 GCF_057447755.1 Fusibacter sp.
AGCTTATTGACGATTGAAAGCATATTGGTTTGGACTTTTTTAGTGTCACCCGTTAACTGGAAAAGTGTGTCCTTATTACCAGTTAAAATATAGTCTTTTTCAAGAATTCTGAGTTTATTAATGGCCAATTCAGTCTTAATGGCCTCAGATAAAATATTATAAAGGGTTTCAACCTCATTTGCATCCCTAAAGCCAGCTTCACTTTTAAGTTTGAGATTTGTTTCGATTTCATCTTTTAGTGCGCCTATGGTTTCTGTTGCTCTACCAGCACTAAGACTTAAGTCAACAATAGAGTTAAGACGATCAGTTTTGAGTGTAGTATATCTGTTGAACTCGGTTTCATAATCCGTAATCAATGTTTCTATGTCAGTGATTTTTTCGAGTGTTGCAGGATTTTTTTCGTGATGTCTAACACTTGCTATGGCCTCGCTGATACTGGCAAGCTCTGTTCTGATGACATCCAAGTTTGTTGAATTACTGGTGAGTTCATATTGACTTTGGTTATATAGAACCGAGTCAATGCTTTTAACAATGCTGCTAACTAGGGTGTTTGTTTCAATAATATTGTTCAAATTGATAATGCCGTTAATGGTGAATAAGAGTGAAGAAACAATAATAACAAATAAAATGGCGTAACTCGTTAATAATTTTACCCTTACATTAAGAACTGATGTTTTTTGACTTCTTTCTGTTCCTTTTATCTTTGCTTTTTTAAAAGGAAGTTTGAAGTTTGGCATTTTAAATTTTACGTTTTTTGTGCTTTTAATTGATGCCCTTTTTTTCAAGCCCATTTTTACCTCCTACAGTTAACCCATGACTGATAATTGAGTGGAATCCCCTATGTGTCATAGTATGTATAATTATACCCCCACTATAATTATAAATTAAAAAAACTCAAAAAAACATTTTATTTTGTTAATGTTTAAAATTGTGTGTGATATTATTAATATTTTAGCATAAAAAGCCATATTTAGGGTAAACAATATATAAGACAAATCGATAGATTTGAACGTAGGTGACTACTATGAATGTAGCACGTAACAGTATGGAGGTGTTAGATATGTTAGAAATGAAAGCGATTGAGGTTGGTAGAGAACTGGTTATTCAAAGAAGAGTAACAGAGGAAGACACATCACTTAAGTATGGCAGTGGCAAAATTGAAAATCTATTTGCAACACCAAGACTTGTTGCATTGATGATTGAAGCAGGCTCTATGCTTGTGGATGAGAATTTGCCTGAAGGTTTTATATCGGTTGGTAAGCATGTTGAAGTTGATCATTTCAAACCAACAATGCTAGGGGGAACTGTTTCTGTAACGGTTAAGGTTGAAGCTTCAGATCAAACAAAAGTTGTTTTAAATATGGAAGCCTTTGATGAGATAGGCAAAATCGGAGAAGGTAAACATACGCGATATATTGTCAATCAATTGAAGCTACAGGAAAAAGCTGCATCAAGAGAAGCGGATATCCATCAACCCGAATATTAGAAAGATTTGCAAAATAGA